>NZ_JBFUFQ010000021.1:0-50549 GCF_056403355.1 Rhizobacter sp. P2_H3
ATTCCACGCCGTCCGACTTGAAGCCCTGGCTCAGCAGGAACTCACCGTAGAAGTCGCACTCGTTGCCGAGCCGGTACTTCATGCCCGCGCCGCTCAGGCCGTAGCACGCACGCGCATCGTCCTTCTTCGCCGCGCCCGGGCCGGTGCGGAAGTAGCCGCCCCAATCGACGGCTTGTGCAGAGGTGGCACTCAGCAGGCTGGCTGCGGCGGCAGCCAGGGCGAGCACGGTCTGGCGGTGGGGGAATGTCTTCACGGATCGTCTCCTTGGTTTTTGGAAGCACAGGTAGAACACAGGGCCTGGGGGAGCCCTGCAGGGGGAACGGGTGCGTCAGCCGCGCTTGCGGCTGGTTTCGAAGATGCGTTGCAGCAGGCAGAAGATGAACAGCAGCCCGCCGATCACGATGCGGGTCCACCATGAACTCAGGCTGCCGTCGAACATGATCAGCGTCTGGATGATCCCGAGCATCAGCACGCCGAACAGCGTGCCCAGCACATAGCCGACGCCGCCGGTGAGCAGCGTGCCGCCGATCACCACGGCGGCGATCGCGTCCAGCTCCAGCCCGACCGCGTGCAGGCCGTAACCCGACAGCATGTAGAAGGTGAACACCACGCCGGCCAGCGCCGAGCAGAAGCCGCTGACGGTGTAGACGCCGATCAGCGTGCTGCGCACTGGCAGGCCCATCAGCACCGCCGAATGCTCGTTGCCGCCGATCGCATACACCGTGCGGCCGAACTGCGTGTAGTGCGCGACGAACACCGCCAGCACCACCACGGCGAGCGCGATGATCGCGCTGACCGACAGCTCGGCGCCCTCCCACAGCGGCACGCGCAGCTGCGAGACCTCGGTGTAGAACGGGTTCGTGATGCTGACCGAATCGATGCTGATCAGGTAGCACAGGCCGCGCGCGAGGAACATGCCGGCCAGCGTCACGATGAACGGCTGCAGCCGGAAGCGCTGGATCAGCACGCCCTGCAGCGCGCCGAAGCCGGTGCCCATCAGCAGCACCAGCGGGAGCACCGCGCCCGGGCTCCAGCCGTGCTTCTCGACCAGCGAGGCCGACACCATCGTCGTCAGCGCGATCACCGACCCCACCGACAGGTCGATGCCGCCCGACAGGATCACGAAGGTCATGCCGACCGCGACGATGCACAGGAAGGCGTTGTCGATCAGCAGGTTCAGGAACACCTGGGCCGAGAAGAAGCCGGTGTAGAGCACCGAGCCGAGGAGCGCCATCACGAGGAACAGCGAGACGGTCGCCGCCAGCGGGATGAACTTCGGGTCGAGGCGCAGGCGCTTTGCGGACGCAGCCGCTGGCGCGGCGCTCATCGATTGGGCGTGCGTATTCATGCCTTCGCTCCCGGCCGTTCTGCCATCGCGGGCCGCTGCACCAGCGAGCGCAGGCTCTGCCGGAATTCCGGCGATTGCAGCAGCATCACCGCGAACACCACGCCGGCCTTGACGACCAGGTTGACCTCGGGCGGCACGCCCAGCGAGTAGATCGCATAGGTAAGCGTCTGGATGATCAGCGCGCCGATCACGCTGCCGGCCAGGCTGAAGCGGCCGCCGGTCAGCGCCGTGCCGCCCAGCGTCACCGCGAGGATCGCGTCCAGCTCCATCAGTTGCCCGGCGTTGTTGCCGTCGGCGCTCTTCACGTTCGAGCTGACGATCAGCCCGGCCGCGCCGGCGCACAGCCCGCAGAAGGCGTACACCCACACCGTGATGCGGCGCGCCCGCACGCCGGCCACGCGCGCTGCCGACGGGTTCACGCCGACCGCCTGGATGAACAGCCCGAGCGCGGTGCGCGTCGTCACCCACCACAGCAGCACGAACACCGCCGCCGCGATGAACAGCGAGAACGGCAGCCCAAGCAGGTAGCCGCTGCCGAGGAAGAAGTACGGCCCGTAGTAGATGGTGATGATCTGCCCGCCGGTGATCAGCTGCGCGATGCCGCGGCCGGCCACCATCAGGATCAGCGTCGCGATGATCGGCTGCATGCCCACGCGCGCGACCAGCACGCCGTTCCACAGCCCGCACAGCAGCGCGACGCCGAGCGCGCCGAGCAGCGCGGCCCACATCGGGAAGCGGCTCGCATGCGTGGCCACGCCGTCGACGATCACCAGCGAGCCGCCGATCATCCAGGCCGCGATCGCCGCCGCGATGGCCACCACCGCGCCGACCGAGATGTCGATGCCGCGCGTCGCGATCACCAGCGTCATGCCGAGCGACACCAGCATCAGCGGTGCCGCGCGGTTCAGGATGTCGATCAGGCTGCCGTACAGGTGGCCGTCGCGCCATTCGAGGTGCAGGAAGCTGCTGTTGAACACGGCGTTCAGCAGCAGCAACAGCAGCAGCGTGACCAGCGGCCACGCCAGGCGATGTTTGAAGAGTGCGCTCATGCCTGTGCCGCAATCACGTGGTAGACCGCCTGCTCGCTGCTGCCTGCCGGCAGCTCGGCGACCTTGCGGCGATCGCGCAGCACCGCGATGCGGTGCGAGACGCGCACGACCTCGCTCATCTCCGACGAGATGAACAGGACCGACATGCCCTGCTGCGCGAGGCGCAGGATCTCGTCCATGATCTCCTGCTTGGCCGCGACGTCGATGCCGCGCGTCGGCTCGTCGAGGATCAGCAGCCGCGGCTCGGTCGCGAGCCAGCGCGCGAGCATCGCCTTCTGCTGGTTGCCGCCGGACAGCAGGCCGATCGGCGTCTCGATGCTCGCGGTCTTGATGCCCAGCGCCTTCACGAAGCGCTCGGCCATCTCGGCCTGCTGCTCGCGCGACAGCGTCTTCGCGAGGCCGTGGCGGGCCTGCAGCGCGAGCGCAATGTTCTCGCGCACCGACAACTCGGCCACGATGCCGTCGGTCTTGCGGTCTTCGGGGCACAGGCCGATGCCGTGGCGCACCGCGTCGGCCGGGCTGTGCAGGCTGGCGGGCTGGCCGTCGACCTGCAGCGTGCCCTGGTCGTTGGCGGCCAGGCCGAACAGCAGCCGGGCGAGTTCGGTGCGGCCGGAACCGAGCAGGCCGCCCAGGCCCAGCACCTCGCCCGGGTACAGGTCGAGGTCGACCGGCTGCAGTTGCCCCTGCTGGCCGAGGCCCTGGGCGCGCAGGAAGGGCTGGCTGTCGTGCGGGCGGGCGCTCGGCGCGGCGCTGGACTGGCTCGCCAGCTCGCGCCCGATCATCGCGGTGATCAGTGCCGGCGCGTTCAGCTCGGCGGCCGGCTTCTCGCAGACGAATTCGCCGTTGCGCAGCACCGTGATGCGGTCGGAGATCGCGTACACCTGCTCGAGGAAGTGCGTGACGAACAGGATCGCGAGGCCCTCGCCGCGCAGCTGGCGCAGCACCGCGAACAGGCGCTTGACCTCGTCCTCGTCGAGGCTGGAGGTCGGCTCGTCGAGGATCAGCACCTTGGCTTCGACGCTCAGCGCGCGCGCGATCGAGACCATCTGCTGCACCGCGACCGAGTATGTGGCCAGGCCGCGCGTCACGTCGATGTCGAGGTTCAGCCGCGTCAGCAGCTCGCGCGCCTGGGCATTCATGCGCGCCCAGTCGATGCGCCAGCCGCCGGCCGCGCCCTTGCGCGGATAGCGCCCGGCGAAGATGTTCTCCGCCACCGACAGGTTGGTGCAGAGGTTCACTTCCTGGTAGACGGTGCTGATGCCCAGCTGCTGCGCCTGTTGCGGCGTGGTCGGGCGGATCGCCGCGCCGGCCAGCGTGAACTCGCCGGCATCGGGCGGGTGCACGCCCGTCAGCACCTTGATCAGCGTCGACTTGCCGGCGCCGTTCTGCCCCATCAACGCATGCACCTCGCCCGGGAACAGGCGCAGGCCTACGTTGCTGAGCGCACGCACGCCGAGGAACTGCTTGCTGACGCCACGCAGCTCCAGCATCGGCGACGTGGTGCTCATGTCAGGCCTTGTTCTTGTTGTAGACGTCGAGGAACACCGCGGCCAGCAGCACCAGGCCCTTGATGACCTGCTGGTAGTCGATGCCGATGCCCATGATCGACATGCCGTTGTTCATCACGCCCATCACGAACGCGCCGATCACCGCGCCCATCACCTTGCCGACGCCGCCCGAGGCCGAGGCGCCGCCGATGAAGCAGGCCGCGATCACGTCGAGCTCGAAGCCGACGCCGGCCTTCGGCGTCGCGGTGTTCAGCCGCGCGGCGAACACCAGCCCGGCCAGCGCCGCCAGCACGCCCATGTTGATGAAGGTGTAGAACGACAGCCGCTCGGTCTTGATGCCCGACAGCTTGGCCGCCTTCTCGTTGCCGCCCAGCGCGTAGATGCGCCGGCCGATCGTGCTGCGCCGCGTGACGAAGTCGTAGCCCACCATCAGCAGCACCATGATGATCAGCACGTTCGGCAAGCCGCGGTACGAGGCCAGCAGGTAGCTGAAGAATAGGATCACCGCGGCGAACGCCGCCGTCTTGCCGAGGAAGAACGGGTACGGCTCTTCTTCCATGCCGTGGCGGGTCTGCGCGATGCGCCCGCGCACCTTCAGCACCACCATCACCAGCACCGTGATCACGCCCAGCAGCAGCGAGGTCAGCCGCAGCTCGGCGCCGGCGAACAGGTCGGGGATGAAGCCCGAGCTCAGGCGCTGGAACTCGACCGGGAACGGCCCGACCGACTGGCCCTGCAGCAGCGCAAGCGCCAGGCCCTTGAACACCAGCATGCCGGCCAGCGTGACGATGAACGACGGGATGCGGAAGTACGCGACGAACCAGCCCTGCGCGGCGCCGATCACGCCGCCCACCACCATGCAGCCGAGGATGGTCCAGATCCAGTGGATCTCGTAGTTCACCATCATCACCGCGGCCAGCGCGCCGATGAAGCCGGCCACCGAGCCGACCGACAGGTCGATGTGCCCGGCCACGATGACCAGCAGCATGCCCAGCGCCATGATGACGATGTAGCTGTTCTGCAGCACCAGGTTCGTCAGGTTCAGCGGCTTCAGCAGCGTGCCGTCGGTCAGGTACTGGAACAGCCCCATGATCGCGACGAGCGACAGCAGCATGCCGTACTCGCGCATGTTGTTCTTCAGGAAGCCGCGGTACTCCTTGGGCGGCACGGCGGCCGCCGCGGCGATGTCAGTTGCCATGATTCGTTTCTCCGGCCAGCAGGCCGTGTTCAGTGTCCAGCTTCGGCGGCGCATCCATGCCGTCGTGCGATCCGGCCCTCATGATGGCGCGCATGATGCGCTCCTGCGACGCCTCGGCGGCCGGGAACTCGCCGACGAAGCGGCCTTCGTTCATCACGTAGATGCGGTCGCACATGCCCAGCAGCTCGGGCATCTCCGACGAGATCATCAGGATGCATTTGCCCTCGGCGGCCAGCGCGTCGATGATGGTGTAGATCTCGTACTTGGCGCCGACGTCGATGCCGCGCGTCGGCTCGTCGAGGATCAGCAGCTCGGGCTGCGAGAACAGCCACTTGCTCAGCACCACCTTCTGCTGGTTGCCGCCCGACAGGTTCACCACCGGCTGGTACACGCTCGACGAGCGCGTGTTCAGCCGGCGGCGGAAATCGCTCGCCACGGTGAATTCGCGCCCGTCGTCGATCACGCCGTGGCGCGACACCGCCGGCAGGTTCGCGAGCGTGGTGTTCTTCTTGATGTCGTCGGCCAGCACCAGGCCCAGACCCTTGCGGTCCTCGGTGACGTAGGCGATGCCGTGGCGAATCGCCTTCTGCACCGTCGAGGTGTCGATCACCTCGCCGTGCATGCGCACCTCGCCGCTGATGCGCTGGCCGTACGAGCGGCCGAACACGCTCATCGCGAGCTCGGTGCGCCCGGCGCCCATCAGGCCGGCGATGCCGACGATCTCGCCGCGCCTGACGTTCAGGTTCACGCCCTTCACGACCAGCCGGTCGGCGTGCACCTGATGGTGCACCTTCCAGTCGCGCACCTCGAAGACGGTCTCGCCGATCTGCGGCGTGCGCTTCGGGTAGCGGTCGGCCATCTCGCGGCCGACCATGTTGCGGATGATCCGGTCCTCGCTGATCGCGCCGGCCCGGCAGTCCATCGTCTCGACGGTGCCGCCGTCGCGCAGCACGGTGATCGAATCGGCCACCTTCGAGACCTCGTTCAGCTTGTGCGAGATCAGGATCGCCGAGATGCCGTGCGCCTTCAGCTCGAGCAGCAGCTCGAGCAACGCATTGCTGTCGCTCTCGTTCAGGCTCGCGGTCGGCTCGTCGAGGATCAACAGCTTGACCTCCTTCGACAAGGCCTTCGCGATCTCGATCAATTGCTGCTTGCCCACGCCCAGGTTGGTGACCAGCGTCGACGGCGATTCCTTCAGCCCGACCTTCTCCAGCAGCTCCTTCGTGCGCCGGTGCGATTCGAACCAGTCGATCACGCCCAGCTTCGCGCATTCGTTACCGAGGAAGATGTTCTCGGCGATCGACAGCAGCGGCACCAGCGCAAGCTCCTGGTGGATGATGATGATCCCGAGCTTCTCGCTGTCGGAGATGCCGGCGAACTTGCGCAGCTCGCCTCGGTAGTGGATCTCGCCGGTGTAGGAGTCGTGCGGGTAGACCCCGCTCAGCACCTTCATCAGCGTCGACTTGCCGGCGCCGTTCTCGCCGACCACGGCATGGATCTCGCCCCGGCGCACGACGAGGTTGACGTCGTTCAGGGCGGTCACGCCGTGGAATTTCTTGGTGATGCCGCGCATCTCCAGGATGGCATCCATCCGTAGTCCTCTTGCTCTCTCCGACTGCAAAAAAGGTTCTGCGCGTCGTGCGCAGAACCAATGCCGCTTGCGCTTGAAATTACTTGAGCTGCGCTTCGGTGTAGTAGCCGCTGGTGACCAGCACCTGCTTCCAGTTGCTCGCGTCGACGCTGACCGGCTTCAGCAGGTACGACGGCACCACCTTCACGCCGTTGTTGTAGGTCTTGGTGTCGTTGATCTCGGGCTTCTTGCCGCCGAGCACCGCGTCGACCATGCCGACCGTGACCTTGGCCAGCTCACGCGTGTCCTTGAAGATCGTCGAGGTCTGCTCGCCCTTCTGGATCGACTTGACCGACGGCACTTCGGCGTCCTGGCCGGTGATCACCGGCATCGGCGACTTCGGGGTGCCGTAGCCGACGCCCTTCAGCGACGAGATGATGCCGATCGACAGGCCGTCGTACGGCGACAGCACGGCGTCGACGTGGGCGCCGGAGTAGTAGGCGCTCAGCAGGTTGTCCATGCGGGCCTGGGCGACGGCGCCGTCCCAGCGCAGCGTGGCGACCTTGTCCATGCCGACCTGCTTGCTGCGAACGACGAGCTTGCCGCTCTTGATGTACGGATCGAGCACCGACATCGCGCCGTTGTAGAAGAAGAACGCGTTGTTGTCGTCGGCCGAGCCGCCGAACAGCTCGATGTTGAACGGGCCCTTGCCGCTCTTCAGGCCGAGCTTCTGCTCGATGTAGCTGGCTTGCAGCACGCCGACCTGGAAGTTGTCGAAGGTGGCGTAGTAGTCGACGTTCTTCGAACCCTTGATCAGGCGGTCGTAGGCGATGACCTTGACGCCCTTGTCGGCGGCCTTCTGCAGCACGTCGGTCAGGGTGGTGCCGTCGATCGCGGCGATCACCAGCACCTTGGCGCCCTTGGTGATCATGTTCTCGATCTGCGCCAGCTGGTTCGGGATGTCGTCCTCGGCGTACTGCAGGTCGGTCTTGTAACCCTTCTCCTGCAGGTACTTGACCATGTTGGAGCCGTCGGCAATCCAGCGTGCGGACGATTTCGTCGGCATCGAGATCGCGATCGGGCCCTTGTCCTGCGCGTGGGCTGCCAGCGGCGCGATGGCCACGACGGCAAAAGTGGCCAGCGAGGCCAGGATCGTACGGATGTTTTTCACTTCTCTGTCTCCATTCATGGGGGGTTCGTCATCGCCGCTCCACTGGGCGGCGGCCGGAGCGCGGCCTGCTCCGGCAGGCTTCGCGGTTCACTGCGAAGCCCAGTCTTACCCCATCGCTCAATACTTGCGATTGGGGAATTCCTTGGCTGCGACTTCCATCGGGAAGACGCCTTCCTGCGTCACGATGCGCTTCGGGATGGTCTTGCCGGCCACCAGGTCCTTGACAGCCTGCATCAGTTGCGGGCCGAGCAGCGGGCTGCATTCGACCGACACGTTCAGCTTGCCGGCGATCATGGCCTCGAAGGCGCCCTTCACGGCGTCGATCGAGATGATCACGATGTCCTTCGCGGGCTTGAGACCCGCTTCCTCGATCGCCTGGATCGCGCCGATGGCCATGTCGTCGTTGTGCGCGTAGAGCACGTTGATCTTCTTGCCCTCGGCCTTCAGGAAGGCTTCCATCACTTCCTTGCCCTTGGCACGGGTGAAGTCGCCGGTCTGCGAGCGGATGATCTTGAACTTCGGATCGGCCTTGATGATTTCCTCGAAGCCCTTCTTGCGGTCGATCGCCGGCGCCGAGCCGACGGTGCCCTGCAGCTCGACGATGTTCACCTCGCCCTTCTGGTCCTTCATCTTCTCGACCAGCCAGCGGCCGGCGCGGCGGCCTTCCTCGACGAAGTCGGAGCCCATGAAGGCGACCCACAGGCTGCTGTCCTTCTCGTCGACCGCGCGGTCCGACAGGATCACCGGGATCTTGGCGGCCTTGGCCTCGCGCAGCACCGTGCCCCAGCCCGATTCGACGACCGGCGAGAACGCGATCACGTCGACCTTCTGCGCGATGAAGCTGCGGATGGCCTTGATCTGGTTCTCCTGCTTCTGCTGCGCGTCGGAGAACTTCAGGTCGATGCCGGCTTCCTTGGCCGACGACTTGATCGACTCGCTGTTGGCGGTGCGCCATTCGCTCTCGGCGCCGATCTGGCTGAAGCCGAGCACGATCTTCTTCTGCGCGAAGGCCTTGAACGGCAGGGCCGCGGCCAGGGATGCCGCAGCCATCGCTGCGAACAGGGAACGTCTTTGGAATTTCACGGTTGTCTCCTCTTGGTGGGTGGCATGAAACACGCGCGGCTTTTGCTGCCGCATCAAAGCGCAAGGGCGGTGAGGCTCAGGCGGGTGGAACTCCTCTTTCCTTGGTTCAAGCCAGCGTGTAGGCCGTCTTGACCGTGGTGTAGAACTCTGCGGCGTAGCGGCCCTGCTCGCGCGGGCCGTGGCTCGATCCCTTGCGGCCGCCGAACGGCACGTGGTAGTCGACGCCGGCGGTCGGCAGGTTGACCATCACCATGCCGACCTTGGCCTGCCGCTTGAATTGCGTCGACAGCTTCAGCGATTGCGTGACGACGCCGGCGCACAGGCCGAACGGCGTGTCGTTGGCGAGCGCGACGGCGTGGTCGAAGCCATCGGCCTTCAGCACGCAGGCGACCGGCCCGAAGACCTCCTCGCGGGCGATGCGGTGCTGCGGCTGCGCGAGGAACAGCGCCGGTGCCATGAAGTGCCCGCGCGTCGCGCGCTCCAGCAGCTCGCCGCCGGCGACATGCTCGGCGCCTTCGCTGCGGGCGATCTCGAGGTAAGAGAGGTTGGTGTCGAGCTGGGCGCGGTCGACCACCGGGCCGATGTCGATGCCGCGCTCCATCGCGTGGCCGACCTTCAGCGCGAGCGTGCGCTGGCGCAGCTTCGTGACGAAGCGGTCGTGCACCGTCGCGTCGACGATGATCCGGCTCGACGCCGTGCAGCGCTGGCCGGTCGAGAAGAACGAGCCCTGCACCGCGCATTCGACGGCCTGGTCGAGGTCGGCATCGGCCAGCACCACCAGCGGGTTCTTGCCGCCCATCTCGAGCTGCACCTTGGCGCGCCGGGCAGCGGTGGCTTTCAGGATCTGCTCGCCGGTGCCCACCGAGCCGGTGAAGCTGATCGCATCGACCAGCGGGCTGTCGACCATCGCCTGGCCGACCTGGCGGCCGCTGCCCATCACCAGGTTGAACACGCCCGCCGGCAGGCCGGCGCGGCTGATGATCTCGGCCAGCGCCGCCGCACAGGCCGGCACCAGCTCGGCCGGCTTGAAGACGACGCTGTTGCCGTAGGCCAGCGCCGGCGCGATCTTCCAAGCGGGGATCGCGAGCGGGAAGTTCCACGGCGCGATGATGCCGACCACGCCGACCGGCTCGCGCGTGATGTCGACCTCGACCCCCGGGCGCACCGACGGCAGGTGCTCGCCGGCCGCGCGCAGCGCCTCGCCGGCGAAGAACTTGAAGATGTTGCCGGCGCGCGCCGCCTCGCCGATCGCCTCGGGCAGCGTCTTGCCTTCCTCGCGGGCGAGCAGCTGGCCGAGCTCATCCTTGCGGGCGAGGATCTCGCTGCCGATCTGGTCGAGCGCATCGGCGCGCCGCTGCGGCGTGCTCAGGCCCCAGGCCGGCGCGGCGTCGGCCGCGGCGCGGATCGCGATCTCGGCCTGGTTGCCGTCGGCGCGGGCGTACTCGGCCACCACCTCGTCCAGGTCGGACGGGTTGCTGCTGATGCCGGTCGTGACGCCGGTCTCCCAGCGCCCGTTGATGTAGTTCTTGCAGCTTTGCGCCATGGCGGTCGGGCTTTCGGTCGGGCGTTCGTTCACAGGGCGCGCACGCCGCCGATCGCGAAGCCGCGGTCGACGAGTGACAGCGGGTTGACCAGCGGCGCACCGAGCGCCGGCAGGTCGATCTCGAAGCGGTCGCCCGGCTCGACGCGGATGTTGTCGGAGAAGCTCAGCGTCGCGGTGCCGAAGAAGTGCAGGTGCACGTCGCCCGGCTGGCGGTGCGCCGCGTACTTGAAGTGGTGGTATTCGAGGTTGGCCAGCGAATGGCACATGTTGGCCTCGCCGGTCAGGAAGGGCTTCTCCCAGCGGATCTCGTTGCCGCGGCGGATGCGGCTCGTGCCTTCGAGATGCGCCGGCAGCGCGCCGCTGCGCAACTCGGGGCCGACCGCGCAGACGCGCAGCTTCGAGTGGGCGAGGTACAGATAGTTCTGGCGCTCGGTCACGTGGTCGGAGAACTCGTTGCCGATCGCGTAACCGAGGCGGTACGGCTGGCCGTCCGGGCCGATCACGTACAGGCCGACCAGCTCGGGCTCCTCGCCGCCGTCGAGCGCGAAATCGGGCATCGCCAGCGGCGCGCCGGGCGCGGCGACGATGCTGCCGTTGCCCTTGTAGAACCACTCGGGCTGCACGCCGGGCTGGCCGTCGGCCGGGCGGCCGCCGTCCATGCCCCACTTGAACATGCGCATCGAGTCGGACAGCGATTCCTCGCCGGTCGACAGCTTCTGGTGCATCGCATCGCGTGCCGAGGCGCTGCCGGTGTGCGTGAGGCCGGTTCCGGTGACGAAGCAGTGCGCGACATCGGGGTGCGCGAGCGGCGTCAGCACGCGCTGCTCGCGCAGCAGGGCCTCGTACGGCAGCGCGTCGCCGGTGAGGGCCGGTTGCGCCAGCACGTCGACCGGCACCCGGCGGGCGATCGCGGCCTGCGCCAGTTCGTAGGTGCTGACGAAACCGCCCACGGCGCGCACCGAACGGCCGTCGTCGGCGACGCCGCCCACATGCTGCGTGCCGTTCTCGGCGAGGAACTGGATCAGTCTCATGGGGCAGTCGCGTCTCGGTCGGGCGAGCGGGGGCTCGGGTGAAGGTGCCGCATCCTAATGAGCGGAGCTATAACTTTCTAATAGATATTTGCCGCAAACACATATACGATCCGGCATCCATAAAAACCCCTGGTCGCGTCCCGAGACAACGCGCCCCGCATGACGAACTACACGCACTGGTTCATCCGCGCCCGCCTGAAGACACGGCAACTGCTGCTGCTGGTGGCACTCGACGAAGAAGGCAACATCCACCGCGCGGCGCAGGTGCTCAACATGACGCAGCCGGCGGCGTCGAAGCTGCTGAAGGACCTGGAAGACGTGCTGGAGGTGCCGCTGTTCGAGCGGCTGCCACGCGGCATGCGGCCCACCTGGTACGGCGAGACGATGATCCGCCACGCACGCGTCGCACTCAGCAGCCTGAACCAGGCGCACGACGAGCTGGAGGCGATCAAGGCCGGGCGCTTCGGGCAGGTCAGCGTCGGCGCGATCACCGCGCCCGGGCTGGTGCTGCTGCCGCCGGCGGTGGCGCTGGTGAAGCAGTCGCACCCGAGCCTGCGCATCGGCGTGCAGATCGAGACCAGCGACGTGCTGCTCGAGCGGCTCGCGCAGGGCAAGCTCGACATGCTGGTGGCGCGGCTCTTTGCGCAGCACGACAAGACCGACCTGCGCTACGAGACGCTGACCGAGGAGCCGGTGTGCGCGATCACGCGGCCGGGGCATCCGCTGCTGTCGGTGGCCCACCTGGGGCTGCGCGACGTGGTGAACGCCGGCTGGATCGTCTCGCCGAGCGGCAGCGTGCTGCGGCACCGCTTCGAGCTGATGTTCCAGGAAGACGGGCTGGAGGCGCCGATCAACGTGATCGAGACCTCGGCCCTGCTGTTCATGACGAAGATGCTGCAACAGAGCGACATGATCGCGGTGGTGGCGACCGACGTGGCGCGCTACTACGCGGCGCACGGCATCGTGTCGATGCTGCCGATCGCGCTGCCCTGCCAGATGGATGCGTTCGGCATCATCACCCGCACCGACCGGCTGCTGTCACCGGCGGCGAAGGTGATGCTGAAGGCGCTGAAGACGGCGGCGGTGACGGTCTACGGCGCCAGGTTCGACATGAGTGCCGAGTCCTGATCAGGACCAGCCCGCGTCGACCTTGAACTCCTGCGCGGTGCACATCGCACCGTCATCGGCCGCCAGGAACAGCACCATGCGCGCCACGTCCCCCGGCTGCAGCTTGTCCGGCAGGCACTGGTTGCGCTTCAGCACCTCTTCGCTGTCCGCGGTGAACCACAGCTTGACCTGCCGCTCGGTCATCACCCAGCCCGGCGACACCGTGTTGATGCGGATCCGGTGCTCGCCGAGCGGCTTGGCCAGCCCGCGCGTCAGCCCATTCACCGACGACTTCGCGATCGCGTAGCAGGGGTACGCCCCGTCCTTGCCCTGCCAGCCGGTCGAGCCGAAGTTGATGACCGAGCCGAAGCCCAGCCGCTTCATCCCCGGCACCAGCGCCTGGATCGCGAAGAACGCCGGCCGCTCGTTGATCGACATGCGCTGGTCGTAGTACTCCGGCGTCACCGACTCCAGCGTGTGGCGGTCGTCGCTCGCGACGTTGTTGACCAGCACCGCGAAGTCGCCGAACGCCGCCTCGGCGTCGGCGATCACCTTCTGCAGCGCCGCCACGTCGCGCACGTCGCAGGGCCGGAACCACGGCGCCGGATGCCCGGCCGCCTCCACCTGCTGCACCAGCTCGCGGCTGGCGGCCTCGGCGACGTCGACGAACGCCACCTGGGCGCCCTGCTCCGCGAACGCGCTGACCAGCGCCGCACCGATGCCGGTGCCGCCGCCGGTGATGAAAACGCGGCGTCCGCGCAGGCTTGGAAAGATCGCCAGAGTGGCTGTCGTGGCAATTGCCATGGGGGTTTGTCCTTGATCTATTGCAATTTGGATATGTGAAGAGCGAATTTATTTATTTTTCTATTATCAATGTGCCTTGATACGATCCGCCGCGTCAAGGGCCGTCGTACGACAACCTGTCCGACCACCGATCGGCCGCCCACCCCCCGGAGACAACAGACCCCATGGATTCGAAGAAACCGCCCGCTCCGCCGAAGCGGCGCAGCCACGCCTGGTTCGGCAAGCAGGACCGTGACGGCTTCGTGCACCGCAGCTGGTTGAAGAACCAGGGCTATCCGCACGACCTGCTGGACGGCCGCCCGATCATCGGCATCTGCAACACCTGGAGCGAGCTGACGCCCTGCAACGGGCACTTCCGCGAGCTCGCCGAGTTCGTCAAGCGCGGCGTCTACGAGGCCGGCGGCTTCCCGCTCGAGTTCCCGGTGATGTCGCTCGGCGAGACGCAGCTGCGGCCGACCGCGATGCTGTTCCGCAACCTGGCGAGCATGGACGTCGAGGAATCGATCCGCGGCAACCCGATCGACGGCGTCGTGCTGCTGATGGGCTGCGACAAGACCACGCCGTCGCTGCTGATGGGCGCGGCCAGCTGCGACCTGCCGACCATCGGCCTGTCGGGCGGGCCGATGCTGAACGGCAAGTTCCGCGGCAAGGACATCGGCTCGGGCACCGGCGTGTGGCAGATGAGCGAGATGGTGCGTGCCGGCGAGATGACGATGGACGAGTTCACCGCCGCCGAATCGTGCATGCACCGCTCCAAGGGCAGCTGCATGACGATGGGCACCGCCTCCACCATGGCCAGCATGGTCGAGGCGCTGGGCATGTCGCTGCCCGAGAACGCCGCGATCCCGGCAGCCGACACGCGGCGCAACCGGCTCGCGCAGCTGACCGGCCGGCGCATCGTCGAGATGGTCAAGGAAGACCTGCGCATGTCGAAGATCCTGACGCGCGAGGCCTTCGAGAACGCGATCCGCACCAATGCCGCGATCGGCGGCTCGACCAATGCGGTGATCCACCTGATCGCGGTGGCCGGGCGCATGGGCGTCAAGCTCGACCTCGATGACTGGGACAAGCTCGGTGCCGACGTGCCCTGCCTGGTGAACCTGCAGCCCTCGGGCAAGTTCCTGATGGAGGACTTCTACTACGCCGGCGGCCTGCCGGCGGTGCTGACGCAGATAACCGACAAGCTGCACACCGGCGCGCTGACCGCCAACGGCAAGACGCTGGGCGAGAACATCGCGAACATCCCCTGCTACAACCGCGAGGTCATCAAGACGCCCGAGGAGCCGTTCATGGCCTCGGCCGGCATCGCGGTGGTAAGGGGGAATCTGGCGCCGAACGGTGCGGTGATCAAGCCGTCGGCGGCGTCGGCGCACCTGCTGAAGCACCGCGGCCGCGCGGTGGTGTTCGAGACCATCGAGGATTTCCACGCCCGCATCGACGATCCGGACCTGGACATCGACGAGAACTGCGTGATGGTGCTGAAGAACTGCGGCCCGAAGGGCTACCCCGGCATGGCCGAGGTCGGCAACATGCCACTGCCGCCGAAGGTGCTGCAGAAGGGCATCACCGACATGGTGCGCATCTCGGATGCACGCATGAGCGGCACCGCCTACGGCACCGTCGTGCTGCACACCTCGCCGGAAGCGGCCGCCGGCGGTCCGCTGGCGCTGGTGCGTGACGGCGACATGATCGAGCTCGACGTGCATGCGCGCCGGCTGCACCTGGAGGTGTCGGACGAAGAGCTGGCCGCGCGGCGCGCACAATGGCAGCCGCCCGAGGCGCCGAAGCGCGGTTGGTACAAGCTGTACGTCGACCATGTGCAGCAGGCCCACCTGGGTGCCGACCTCGACTTCCTGGTCGGCGGCAGCGGCGCCGAGGTGCCGCGCGACTCCCACTGATCCCTGCTGAAAGCTGCATGACCGCCACCGCCCCGAAGCTGTTGTCCGAACCCCGCGTGCTGTGGCCGGCGGGGGCCACGCTGGGCGAGGGCACGCTGTGGTCGGTGCGGCGGCAGTCGCTGTACTGGGTCGACATCCTCGGGCGCACGCTGTACCGCTACCACCCGGCCACCGACGCCCGCGAGAGCTGGCCGTTCGACGAGGAGATCTCGGCGGTGGCCGAGCGGGCCGGCGCGCCGGGGCTGCTGGTCACCTTGCGCAGCGGCTTCGCGTTCTTCGACACCGACAGCGGCGCGCTCGAGAAGCTGCACGACCCCGAGGCGCACCTGCCGGGCAACCGCTTCAACGACGGCAAGTGCGATGCGCAGGGCCGCTTCTGGGGCGGCACGATGGATTTCGGCTGCACCGAGCCGACCGGATCGCTGTACCGCTTCGATGCGAAGCGGCAGTGCCAGAAGATGTTCGATGCGCATTTCGCGGTGACCAACGGGCCGACCTGGTCGCTCGACGGGCGCACGCTGTACTTCAACGAGACGGCGCAGCAGCGCATCCATGCGTTCGACTTCGACGCCGACAGCGGCGAGATCTCGAACCAGCGGCTGTGGCTGCGCTTCGCGAAGGGCGACGGCCACCCGGACGGCATGACGACCGATGCGGCCGGCCGCCTGTGGATCGCGCACTGGGGTGCCGCCTGCGTCAGCTGCCACGACCCGGTCAGTGGCGAGGAGCTGGCACGCGTCGCGCTGCCGACCAGCCACGTCACGAACGTCGCGTTCGGCGGGCCGGACCTGCGCACGCTGTTCATCACGAGCGCGCGCTTCGAATTGACCGAGGCGCAGCTGGCGGCACAGCCGCTGGCCGGCGCCTTGTTCTCGGTGGATGTCGACAGCCCGGGACGGGCGGCGACGGCTTTCGCCGGCTGAGGGCGCTGTCCTTACTTCCCGAAGAAGTGCTGGAAGATTTCCGGCTCGTCGACCTCGCGCATCGACAGGCCGTCGAGCGCTTCGCGGAACGGTTTCGGCGGCGCGATGGTTTCCATCAGGCTGGCCGGCATCGTGTTCTTCCACGCGGCACCGCCCTCATGCTCCTCGCCGGTGCGACGCACCGCCAGCTTCGGCATCTCTTCCCATTCGATGGCGTCGTTGGACGGCAGCGAACGGAACTGGATGGTCGGGCTTTGCGGGGCGGTCGAGCGGTTCATGATGGCGGCGTGGTGTCAGACGGGCTGCTGATGGGAATGAAGCGTACCCGCCCGCCCGCGGCGAGGTGCCGGCGATAAGCGGCTGCAACGCCCGCCATTTTTCAGCCACGCGGCCCAGGCCCGCAGCCCGAACGACAGGATCAGGCCCTTGTGGGCGCGCCGGGTGACCAGATCGATCTGCATGGCGACGCATCTTCAGCGGGCGGCGCCCGCGGCAATCGGTCGAAACGGGCGCGTTCGGCGCCCGGCTGTGTCGGGTTGTGACGACCCTCCGCCCGGACCGACTGAGACAGAATCGCGCGATCCGCGCGCCGCCTTCGACGCCGTCTGCCGCTCGCTCCACAACGAGGTCCCCGCATGCCCTTGATGCCGCCCGCCCCGATCGAGACGCCGCGCCTCGTGGTGCGGCAGATCACCGAAGCCGACCTGCCCGGGCTGATGGCGGTGAACGGCGACGACACGGTGACGCAGTTCCTGCCCTACGCCACCTGGCGATCGATCGATGACGCCACCGCCTGGTACCAGCGCATCACCGGCATCCAGGCGAGCGGCAACGCGGTGCAGTTCGTGATCCTCTCGCGCGACGACGCCTCGGTGGTCGGCGCCTGCCTGCTGTTCAACTTCAACGAAGGCAGCGCCCGCGCGGAGCTGGGCTACGTGCTCGGCCAGGCGCAGTGGGGCCGCGGCCTGGCGCGCGAGGCGGTTGGCGCGCTGGTCGGCACCGCGTTCGGGGCCATGGGCGTGCGCCGCCTCGAGGCCGAGGTCAATCCGCTGAACCAGCCCTCGGTGCGGCTGCTGCAATCGCTCGGCTTCACGCGCGAGGGGCTGCTGCGCCAGCGCTGGGTCGGCAAGGGCAAGACCTATGACGTCGAACTGCACGGGCTGCTGTCAGCAGAGTGGCAACCCGCTCGCTGACAATCGCCGCATGCCGCGCCTGCAGCCCCTCTCTCCGCCCGAGCCGGCCCCCGCGCCGCTCGTGCCGCAGCGCCCGCGCGGCATCCCCGCCGATCCGCAGAAGTTCGCGTTGACCGTGGCCCCGAGCACCATCGACGGCCAGGGCGTGTTCGCGGCCGAGGCGATCCCGGCGCGCCGCAAGATCGGCGAGCTGCGCGGCGAGCCGATCAGCGTCGCCGAGGCCCGCCGGCGCGCCCGCGGCGTGGCCCGCATCATGATCGTCGAGGTGTCCGAGCGGCGCGCGATCGATGCGTCGGCGTCGACCGACGCACTGCGCTTCGCGAACCACTCCTGCCGGCCGAACATGGTGTTGAAGCTGCAGCAGGGCCGCGTCGCCTTCCATGCACTGCGCGACATCAATGCCGGCGAGGAACTGACCGTCGGCTACGGCCGCTCGCACCACCTGGGCCGGCTCGCGTGCCGCTGCGGCGCGCCGGGTTGTGCCGGAACCCTCTGAAGCCCCTGCCCTCTTGTCCGATACGCTGCCATGACGACCCCAGCCCAGCACCAGGCGGCCGAACGCCGCGGCCTCTTCATCGCCGACGACGGCACCCCGCGCTGCCACTGGTGCCGCGCGACGCCCGGCTACCAGCACTACCACGACCATGAATGGGGCTTCCCGGTCACCGACGAGCGACGGCTGTTCGAGAAGATCTGCCTCGAAGGCTTCCAGGCCGGGCTGAGCTGGCTGACGATCCTGAACAAGCGCGAGGCGTTCCGCGCCGGTTTTGCGAACTTCGAGGCCGACCAGGTCGTGCGCTTCACCGAGAAGGATGTCGAGCGGCTGCTGGCCGACGCCGGCATCGTGCGCCACCGCGGCAAGATCGAATCGACGATCAACAACGCGCAGCGCGTGCTGGAGCTGCGCCAGGAGTTCGGCTCGTTCGCCGCCTATGCCTGGGGCTACGAGCCGGCGGCGCGGTCGCGGCCGAAGAAGCTGACGCACGAGGCGCTGGTCGCGATGACGACTTCGCCGGAGGCGATCGCGATGTCGAAGGACCTGAAGAAACGCGGCTGGAGCTTCGTCGGGCCGACCACCGTCTACGCGTTCATGCAGGCGATGGGGCTGGTCAATGACCACCGCGAAGGTTGCGCGTCGCGCGACGCGGCGCTGCAGGCGCGCGCGGCGATGACGCCGCCGACGCGCTGAACCTCAGGCGTCGACGCTCCACAGCCAGGCCGCGTCGCGGGCCGGCAGCGGCAGGCGGATCGCGCGGCCTTCGCGCGTCCAGCCGTGGCCGCTCGGCGACGCCCAGCGGGCGACATCGAACGGCAGCGCATCGAGCGGCACGACCGCCTCGGCGGCATCGCCACGGTTGAGCACCAGCAGCGTGACGGCCGCCGCGTTGACCCGCGCGAACGCGATCCAGTCGTCGCCATGCGCCAGCGTGAGGCACGCCCCTTCGCGCAACTCGGCCCGATCACGGCGCCACGCGGCGAGGCGCTTCACGCGCTCGAGGATCGCCGGCCGCCAGCTCGCACCGCTCCAGTCGAAGCAACGCCGGTTGTCCGGGTCGTTGCCGCCCTGCAGCCCGACCTCGTCGCCGTAGTAGATGCAGGGCACGCCGGGGTAGCCGAACTGCAGCGCCTGCGCGACGCCGTGCAGTGCTTCGTCGGTGCCAAGCAGCGTGAACAGGCGCTGCGTGTCGTGGCTGTCGAGCGCGTTCCACTGCGCGAGCGCCACCTCGTGCGGCACGACCGCCCGCGATTCGCCGAGCCAGGCCGCGAGGTCGGCTGTCGCGACCGGCGCCGCGCGCCCGCCGAAATCGACCCCCGCCAGCCACTGCCACAGCGGGAGCGTGAAGCCCCAGTAGTTCATCGCGGCGTCTTCCTGGTCGCCCTGCAGCCAGGAACTCGCTTCGCTGAAGTGCTCGCCGACCAGGATGGCCTCGGGGTTCTCGTCGCGCACCGCCTCGCGCATCGCGCGCAGCATCGCGGCGTTGTTGCCGGCGCCGGGGCCCTCGCCCAGCATGTGCACCGCATCGAGCCGCCAGCCGTCGGCCGACACCGGCGGCTGCAGCCAGCGCCGCAGCACCGAGCGCGGGCCGCGGATGAAGGCGTCCAGCACCTCGGGGTGCGCGTAGTCGAGCACCGGCAGCGACTGATGGCCCTTCCAGTAGACCGGGTGGCCGTGCTCGTCGCGCGCATACCAGCCGTGCCAGGGCGAATCGGGCGATTGCCACGCGCCGGGTTCGTCGTGCTGCGCGAAGCGGTTGAACCACGGGTGGTTCGCGCCGGTGTGGTTCAGCACCGCATCGAGCACCAGGCGCAGGCCGGCCGCGTGCAGCTGCTGCGACAGCGCGACGAGCGCCTCGTCGCCACCGAGCCCCGCGTCGACGTGGTCGTAGTCCTCGGTGTCGTAGCGGTGGTTGCTGCCGGAGCTGAACACCGGCGTCAGGTAGACGGTCGTCACGCCAAGCGCCTGCAGGTGGCCGAGGCGCTCGCCGATGCCCGCCAGGTCGCCGCCGTAGAACGCGCTCCAGGCCGGCTTCACATCGAGCGGCGCGCCCCACTCGAGCGCATGCACCGGTGCCTTGCCGTAGCCGAAGGCATGCGGCGGACGCTCGCGCGGCGCATCGGGGCCGCGCGCGAAACGGTCGGGGAAGATCTGGTAGATCAGCTGCTGCTGCGCCCAGGCCGGCACCAGCGGCTCGCGAGCGATGCGGAAGTGATGGGCCTCGTTCGGCACGCGGCGCTGCGGACCGGTCGCGGCCAGCCAGTGCGGCGCGCCGCCACGCAGCGCGCGAAAGCAGTAGCGCGTCGTCGGCCCGGTCGGGCACCACGGGATCGTCGCCTCGAAGCACGCGAAGCGGCCGCGGTCGCCCGTGCGCTTCAGCGGCTGCCAGGTTTCCTCGTTGTCGAGCAGGAAGCGCGCATGGACCTCACCCAGGTCCGGCGTGTCGCTGAGCAGCGTGAGCCGCAGGCCGGCGGCGGTGCGCTCGGCCCACGGGGCGAGGGGCAGGTGCTGGAGGAACATCGGGCAACGCTCGCTGAGGGATCAGCGGAGCGTAACCCGATGCGGTGTCACGCGGTCAGCGGGCCAAATTTTCCGGAGCGGTAGTCCTCGACCGCCTGGAAGATCTGCTCATGCGTGTTCATCACGAACGGCCCGTACTGCGCGATCGGCTCGTTCAGCGGCTGCCCGGCGATGATCAGCGCCTTGGCAGGCGCCTCACCGGCCTGCAGCACGATGCCGTCACGCTCGGCGCCGTTCTTCAGGATCGCCATGCGCTGCGCCCCGACCTTCGCGCCGCCCACCTCGACCTCGCCGCGGTACACATAGACGAACGCGTTGTGCGTCGCCGGCACGAGCTGGTCGAAGCGCGCGCCCGGCGCCAGGTGCACGTCGAGGTACAGCGGCTGCGTCACCTCGCGCTGCATCGCGCCGGCCACGCCGTGCGACTCGCCCGCGATCACGCGCACCGTCGTGCCATCGTCGGTCGTGAACTCCGGGATCTCGTCCGACTGGATGTCGCGGTACCACGGGTCGGCCAGCTTGCGATCGGCCGGCAGGTTCAGCCACAGCTGGAAGCCCTCCATGCGTCCGGCCTGCTGCTCCGGCAGTTCCGAATGCACGATGCCGCGGCCGGCCGTCATCCACTGCACGCCGCCGTTCTGCAACAGGCCTTCGTGGCCGGCGTTGTCTCGGTGGCGCATGCGCCCGGCGATCATGTACGTGACGGTCTCGAAGCCGCGGTGCGGGTGGTCCGGGAAACCGCCGACGTAGTCATCGGCGTTGTCGGTGCCGAACGCATCGAGCATCAGGAACGGATCGAGCCGGCGCTGCAGCGGCTGCGTCAGCACCCGCGTCAGCTTGACGCCGGCGCCGTCCGACGTGGCCTGGCCCGTCACCAGGCGCTCCAGCTCGCGCGGGCGCGCGACGGCCTCGGTCACGGGGTGGAAAACGGTGGTGGCGGAAGACATGTCGAACTCCTTGATGGATGGTGGAAGGAACAGCAGGAAAACTCGAAACGGATCAGGCGTGCACGGCCTCGTCGATCTGCGCGCGGGCGAAGGCCAGGCCCTTCTCGGCCGCGTCCGGGCCCATGTTCAGGCCTTCGGCGTAGAAGAACTCGACGTCGGTCATGCCCAGGAAGCCCAGCACGGTCTTCAGGTACGGCACCTGCGTGTCGGCCGGCGTGTTGCGGTACTGGCCGCCGCGGGTCAGCGCGACGTAGACCTTCTTGCCGGTCAGCAGGCCTTGCGGGCCCTTGTCGGTGTACGCGAAGGTCACCTTCACACGGGCGATCGCGTCGATCCAGTTCTTCAGCTGGGCCGGCACGCCGAAGTTGTACATCGGCACGCCCAGCACGACGGCGTCGGCGGCCTGGATCTCGGCGATCAGCGCGTCGTCCAGCGCCGCCCGCTCGGCCTGCGCCGGCGTGCGAGCGTCGGCCGGCGTGAACAGCGCGTGCAGCGCGGCCTCGTCGAGCACCGGGTGCGGCGTGACGGCCAGGTCGCGCAGCGTCACGGTGGCGCCGGGGTTCACGGCCAGCAGGCGGGCGGTCAGTTCGTTGGCCAGCACGGTCGATTGCGAACCTTGGGTGCGGGCGCTGGAGTTGATCTGGAGGATGTTCATGGAGGGCTCCGAAAGGGTTGGGAATCAGTGGCGGAATCGATGGATGAACTCTAGGCGTCCCACAATCCGACCGGAAGCCCTCGGATTGGATTACATTGTTCCATCAGTGAGACAGTGGAGCCCCGAATGAGCCTCGAAGCCAATGACCTGATGCTGTTCGCCCGCGTGGCGGACGAAGGCAGTTTCAGCCGCGCTGCCGCGCGCGTCGGCCTGCCGAAATCCACCGTGTCGCGGCGGCTGGCCGCGCTCGAGGCGCAGCTCGGCGAGCGGCTGCTGCTGCGCACCACGCGCAAGCTGACCGTCACCGATTTCGGCCACAGCGTGCTGGAGCACGCGCACCAGGTGCTGGCCGAGGTAGAGGCGGCCGCGCAGCTGGCGCAGCACCGGCAGGCGGAGCCGAGCGGGCGGCTGCGCATCTCGATGCCGGCGGACTTCGCCAACGTCGTGCTCGGCGAGTTCATGAACGATTTCCTCGCGCGCTACCCGGCGATCACGCTGGAACTCGACCTCTCGCCGCGGCGCGTGGACCTGATCGGCGAGAACTTCGACGTGGCGATCCGCATGGGCGACCTGCCCGACGATGCAAGCCTCGCGGCGCGGCGGCTCGCGGTGATGCAGGTGGGGCTGTATGCGTCGCCCGCCTACCTCGCGCGGCGCGGCGAGCCGAGCGAGCCCGAGGCCCTGATGGAGCACGACGCGCTGCACATCCTGACGCGCACCGGCGAGCCGGCACTGTGGACGCTGCAGCGCGGCGAAGCGCAGTGGCAGGGCTCGCCGCCGCCGCGCGCGACCGCGAACTCGCCCGAGATGCTGATCCGCATGGCGCGGGCCGGTGCGGGCATCACCGTGGTCTCGAGCCACTTCGCGGTGCACGACGTGCGCAGCGGCGAGCTGGTGCCGGTGCTGCCCGACTGGTCCTTGCCCGACGTGACCGCGTGGGCGGTGTTCCCGGGCCGGCGGCTGATGCCGGCGCGCACGCGGGTGCTGCTGGACGCGATGGCGGCGCAGTTCTCCGGACCGTCCTGCCGCCGGGCGGAAGCGGAGATCGAGCAGGACCACGCAGCCGCCAAGCAAAGAAGCCTGGCTGGCCGCAGCAGCGAGCCCGCGGCGGCGGCTTAGCGAACGCCGGGCGCTTGTCCTACACGCCCGGCGGGGTGGCACGCCGTACGCTGTGGCCCTTGATCATCACTTCGAGGAGACCGCCATGGTCCGCGTGCTCGTGCTGTTTGTCGCCCTGCTGGTGATGGCCGTCTTCACGCTGCTGAACTGGCCGGCCTTCGTCGCGCCGACGCCGCTGTCGCTGGGCTTCACGACGGTGCAGGCCCCGTTGCCGATGCTGCTGCTCGGCGCCTTCGTGTTCATCAGCGTGTGGTTCGTGGTGTGGGCGCTGCAGCTGCAGGGCAAGGCGATGCTGGAAGCACGCCGGCTCTCGAAGGACCTGCAGGCGCAGCGCGAGCTGGCCGACAAGGCCGAGGCCTCGCGCTTCACCGAGCTGCAGGGCTTTCTCAGCGCGGAACTGGCGCGGCTCAACCAGTCGGGGCTGGATGCGCGGGCGGCGGTGAACTCGCGTTTCGACCAGCTGCGGCGCGAGCAGCAGGTGGCGCTGGAGGAGGCGGCGAACGGGATTTCGGCGCACCTCGGGGAGCTGGAGGATCGGCTGGAGCGCTCGCACGGGCTGGCGGCCGAACTCGACCGGCCACCCGTGCGCGAGCACCTGCGCTGAGGCTTCAGCCGAGGGTCACTCGTCGCGGCTGCCGAAGATCCCCAGCAGCGCGAGCAGCGACTGGAACACGTTGTAGACGCTCAGGTAGACGCCCAGCGTCGCGGTGATGTAGTTGGTCTCATGCCCGTCCTGCACGCGCTTCAGGTCGTACAGGATGAAGGCCGAGAAAATGCCGATCGCCAGCACCGACAGCGTGATCATCAGCGCGCCCGACTGGATGAAGAAGTTCGCGATGCCGGCGACCAGCAGCAGGATCATGCCGATGAACAGGAACTTGCCCATCGACGACAGGTCGCGCTTGATCACCGACGACAGCGTCGCCATGCCGAGGAAGACCACGCCGGTGCCGGCGAAGGCCGTCATGATCAGGCTCGCGCCATTCGACAGGCCCAGCACCGCACCGACCAGGCGCGACAGCATCAGCCCCATGAAGAACGTGAACGCGAGCAGCACCGGCACGCCGGCCGCCGAATTCTTCGTCTTCTCGATCGCGAACATCAGGCCGAACGAGCCGACCAGGAAGACCACCAGGCTGACGCCCGGCGTCATCGCGCGCGCCAGGCCGGTCGACACGCCGATCCAGGCGCCGAGCACGGTCGGCACCATCGACAGCGCGAGCAGCCAGTAGGTGTTGCGCAGCACCTTGTTGCGCTGCTCGACCGAGGTGAATTCGCCGGCGTAGCCGGTGGTTGAAACTTGGGACAGGGGATTCATGACGGATTCCTTCAGTTCGTGGGTGTCGTAGAGGCAGGAGCGTTCGCGCGGCGCTTGGCGCGCGCGCGGATGTTGAGCGCCTCGACCGCGAGCGAGAACGCCATCGCGGCATAGATGTAGCCCTTGGGCACGTGCGCGTCGAAGGCCTCGGCCGTCAGCGCCATGCCGACCATCACGAGGAAGGCCAGCGCCAGCACCTTGACCGACGGATGCCGGTCGACGAACTCGCCGATCGGCTTGGCCGCCACCAGCATCACGCCGACCGACGCGACCACCGCCGCGACCATCACGCCAATCTGGTCGACCATCCCGACCGCGGTGATCACCGAGTCGAGCGAGAACACGATGTCGATCACCGCGATCTGGCCGATCACGCCCCAGAACATCCGCTGGCCGGCCGCCTTCAGCGCGGCCTCGTCGGTGACCGGTGCCGGGCCGTGCTGCTCCTGCGCCTCGACCTCGACGAAGATCTCGTGCGATGCCTTCCACAGCAGGAACAGGCCGCCGAACAGCAGCACCAGGTCGCGTCCGCTGATGCCCTGGCCGAGCACGGTGAACAGGTCGGCCGTCAGGCCCATCACCCAGCTCAGCGAGAACAGCAGCAGCAGCCGCGAGACCATCGCGAAGCCGAGGCCGAGCCGGCGCGCCTTGTCGCGCAGGTGCACCGGCAGCCGGCCGACCAGGATGGAGATGAAGATGATGTTGTCGACGCCGAGGACGATTTCCAGGGCGGTCAGCATCGCGAAGGCGATCCAGAGATTGGGGTCGAGAAGGAATTCCATGGCGTGGCAGTGGTGGTTCGCGGGGCCGCCAGGATGGCATGCCGCGAACGCACGGGGCAAAAAAAGCGAGGGTCGGGACGCAGCCGGGGGCCGCGGGCGGGCCGCGGCCGGGCAGTCAGGCGCGCAGTGCGGCGGCCTTCGGGGGGCGGCGCAGGCCGTCCAGCCACGGAGCGGGCCGGTCGGGTCCTGCGTGCAGCGACGGACGGGCCAGCGAGAAGCCGGGGTCCGGCACCGGCAGGACGCCGGTCAGCAGGTCCTGCACGTCGGCGACGGTTTCGCCGGCCGACTGGATGCGGTCGTCGGGCTCACGCTCCTGCGCGACGCCGTCGTCGACGATGGCCATCACGGCCTGCACCGACGGCATCTCGCTCGCCTGCGGGCGGGCCATCAGGCCGGCTGCCAGCAGGAAGAGCGTCACGACGAGGACGAGGGTGCGGGAGACCATGGGAGGCGCAGTGTACCGGGCCGGCGTGTCAGGCCGGCCCCGAAGGGCTACTGCGGCTGCTTCGCCACGCCGACCGGCGCGTCGTCCGTCGGATGGTGCCGGCGCACCTTGCGCGACACCCACTGCACCACGTCGTCGACGAAGGTGAACAGCACCGGGATCACCAGCAGGCTCAGGAAGGTCGACGTGATCAGCCCGCCGATCACGACGATGGCCATCGGCGCGCGGAAGCTCGAATCGACGCCGATGCCGAGCGCGATCGGCAGCATGCCGGCGCCCATCGCGATGGTCGTCATCACGATCGGCCGGGCCCGCTTGTGGCACGCGTCGAGCACCGCATCCCAGCGCGACAGCCCATGCTCGCGGCGCGCCATGACCGCGTACTCGACCAGCAGGATCGAGTTCTTCGTCGCGATGCCCATCAGCATGATCAGCCCGATCATCGACGGCATCGACAGCGCGGTGTGCGTGACGAACAGCGCGAGGAACGCGCCCGGCACCGACAGCACCAGCGCCGCGAGGATCGTCACCGGCTGCACGAAATCGTGGAACAGTAGCACCAGCACGATGTAGATGCACAGCACGCCGGTCAGCATCGCGAGGCCGAAGCCGGCGAACAGCTCCTGCATCGCCTCGGCATCGCCGACCCCCGCCAGCGTGACGCCGGCCGGCAGGTTGCGCAGGCTGGGCAGCGCCTCGGCGGTGGTCTGCACATGCTCCAGCGACTGGCCGTTCAGCTCGATCTCGAAGTTGATGTTGCGCTTGCGGTCGAAGCGCGCGATCTGCGCCGGCCCGCTGTCGATCGACAGCGTCGCGACGTTCGCGAGCATCACCGGCCCCTTCGCGCCCGGCACCGCCAGCCGCGACAGCAGCTCGAGGTCGGTGCGCGCACCGGCCGTCAGCTTGACGACGATCGGCACCTGGCGCTGCGACAGGTTCAGCTTCGGCAGGCTCTGGTCGTAGTCGCCGGCGGTCGCGATGCGCAGCGTGTCGGCGATCGCCGCCGACGTGACGCCGAGGTCGGCCGCGCGCGCGAAATCGGGCCGCACGATCAGCTCCGGGCGCACCAGGCTGGATGTGGACGTGACCGCGCCGATGCCGCCGATGCCGCGCAGCTCGCGCTCGACCTGCTTCGAATGCTCGAGCAGCACGTCGCCGTCCTCGCCGGCCAGCACCACGACGTACTTCTCGCCCGAACCGCCGAAGCCGACCGCGACCCGTGCACCCGGCAGCGCCGCCAGCGCATCGCGCAGTTGCTGCTCGATCACCTGCTTCTTCGGCCGGTGGCCGCGCTCGGTCAGGTTGATGCTGAGCGAGGCCTTGCGCACCTCGGCCGCGCCGGCGCCGGCGAACGGGTCGGCGCCGGTGTTGCCGCCGCCGACCGCGGTGTAGACCAGCTTCACGTACTCGTTCTTCTGCACGATCTCGCGCGCCTGCTCGGCCACCGCCAGCGTCTGCGCGAAGGTGGCGCCCGGCGGCAGCGAGATCGAGACCTGCGTCTTCGACAGGTCGTCCGGCGGGATGAAGCCCTTCTCGAGGATGCCGGCCAGGAAGAACGAGCCGACGAAGAACACGACGACCGCGATCGTCGTGATCACGCGGTGGTGCAGCGCAGCCGTCACCCAGCGCATGTAGATCTCGATCCAGCGGCCTTCCTTGTGCTCGCCCTTCGGCGGCTTCAGCAGGTAGGCGGCCATCATCGGCGTCAGCATGCGCGCGACCACCAGCGACATGAACACCGCGATCGCCGCCGTCCAGCCGAACTGCACGAAGAAGCGGCCGACCACGCCGCTCATGAAGGCGGTCGGCAGGAACACTGCGATCAGCGTGAAGGTGGTCGCGATCACCGCGAGGCCGATCTCGTCGGCCGCCTCCATCGCCGCCTGCAGCGGCGTCTTGCCCATGCGCAGGTGGCGCATGATGTTCTCGATCTCGACGATCGCATCGTCGACCAGGATGCCGACCACCAGCGACAGCGACAGCAGCGTCACGCCGTTCAGCGTGAAGCCGCCCAGCGCCATGAACGCGAAGGCCGGGATCACCGACAGCGGCAGCGCGAGCGCCGACACCAGCGTCGCGCGCCAGTTGCGCAGGAACAGCCACACCACCAGCACCGCCAGTGCCGCGCCTTCGTACAGCATCGCCATCGAGCTGTCGAAGTCCTCCTGCACGTTGTCGACGAAGTTGAAGGCCTCCTCGAACTTCACCTCCGGGTGCGCCGCCTTCATCGCCTCGATCTCGGCGCGCACGCCGGCCGCCACCTCGGTCTCGCCGGCGCCGCGCGTGCGGGTGATCTCGAAACCGACCACGGCCTTGCCGTTCAGCAGCGCCGTCGAGCGCTGCTCGGCCACCGTGTCGGCGACGCGCGCAACCTGCTCCAGCCGCAGCCGCCGGCCGTCGGCCAGCGAGATCTCCATCCTGGCCAGCTCTTCAGCCGAACGCACCGTCGCGATGGTGCGCACCGACTGCTCGGCGCCGCCGACATCGGTGCGCCCGCCCGAGGCCTCCTGCTGGATCATGCGCAGCTGGCGCGAGACATCGGCCGCGGTCGCGTTCAGCGCCAGCAGCCGGGCCGCGTCGAGCTCGACGCGCACCTCTCGCGTCACCCCGCCGACCCGCGCCACCGCGCCGACGCCGCGCACGCTGAGCATCTGCTTGCCGACCGTGTTGTCGACGAACCACGACAGCGACTCTTCATCGAGCCGGTCCGACGCCACGGTGTAGGTCAGGATCGGCGAGCCCGACAGCTCCATCTTCGTGACCACCGGGTCGCGCAGGTCGGCCGGCAGGTCGGCGCGCACCCGCGAGACGGCGGCCCGCATGTCGTCGACCGCCTCCTGCACCGGCTTCTCGAGGCGGAACTCGCCGGTGATCGTGACCAGGCCGTCGGTCACCGAGGTGTAGACGTGCTTCAGGCCCTGCAGCGTCGCGACCGAGTCCTCGATCTTGCGCGCGACGTCGGTCTCGAGCTGCGACGGCGACGCGCCCGGCAGCGCAGCCGAGATCGTGACGGTCGGCAGCTCGATGTCCGGAAAGTTCTGGATCTTCATGCTCTTGAAGCTGTAGAGCCCGAGCAGGGTCAACAGGATGAAGAGCAGCACCGCGGGGATCGGGTTGCGGATCGACCAGGCGGAGACGTTGATGTTCATGGGGGGTCGTCCTTGTGAGGCGCTCGGTGTTCAGGCTCAGCGCGCTGCCGCCGCAGCGGCCGCGGAGGCGGCGGCCGGCACCGGCAGTGCGTCGACCACGCGCACCATGTCGCCGTCGCCGAGGAACCCACCGCCTGTGGCGACCACGCGATCGGCCGGCTGCACGCCGCCGAGGATCTGGATGCGCTCGCCGACGCGCTGGCCGACCTTCACCTTCACGAGCGTCACCTTGTTGTCGGCACCGACGCGCAGCACGTAGCTGAAGCCCTCGCGCAGCAGCACCGCGCTCTGCGGCAGCGTCATGCCCTGCTGCGCGCCGATCTCGAACTCGCCGCRCGCGAACATGCCGGCCTTCGCGGCGCCGCTGCCGGCCGGCAGGTCGACGTAGACGAGGCCGTTGCGGGTCTGCGCATCCACCGTCGGCGCGACGATGCGCAGCTTGCCGGTGATGGCTTCGCCGCCGGCCGGCTGCACGCGCACCGCCATGCCCGGCTTCAGCGGGGCGATCTCGGACGACGGCACCTCGGCGCGCCATTCGAGCCGGCCGCCGCGGATCAGGCGGAACAGCTCCTGCCCGGCCGGCAGCACCGCGCCGACGGTGGCGCTGCGCGCCGAGATCACGCCGTGGTCGGGCGCCAGCACCTGGGTCTGCTGCAGGCGCAGCTGCTGCACCTTGGCAGCGGCGCGCTGGGCCTCGAGCCGCGCCTGCGCGGTGCGCTCTGCGGTCAGGTACTGGTTGGTCTGCTGCGCGCTGAGGGCGCCGGTGGGCTGCAGGTCGCGGGCGCGCTGCGCGTTGGCGGCCGCCTCGGCGGCGTTGGCCTCGGCCTCGGCGACCGCGGCGCGGGTCTGCGCCAGGTCGGCGTTGACGGTGTCGGGCGCGAAGGTCGCGAGCACCTGGCCGCGCTTGACCACGTCGCCGACGTTCACCCTCACGTCGGCCAGGCGCAGGCCGTTCGCCTCGGTGCCGACGATCGCCTCCTGCCAGGCGGCGATGCTGCCGTTGGCGGCCAGCAGCACCGGCAGGCTGGCCGGCTGCAGCTGCGTCACGGTGACCGTCAGCGCGGGCTTGGCGGCAGCAGGCTTTTTCTCGTCGGCGGCCTTCACCGTGCTCGTCGCGAAGACGACCAACGTGGCGAGCAGGCCGGCAGCGGCCAGGGACAGCAGCAGGGGCTTCAGTCGTTGGGTCATGGTGGGCGTGAGCTGTGGGTCGTCGGGATGTTCAGGGGGTGGCCTTCGTGGGGCCGGCGTCTTGCGAAGCATCGGCCACCGGCGTGCCGGTGCGCCAGCCGCCGCCGAGCGCGCGGTACAGCGTGATCCACGCGGCGACGCGCTCGCGCTGCAGGTCGATCAGCGTGCCGTGCGCCTGCACCGCGCTGCGGCGCGCGTCTTCCAGCTCGAACAGGCTGGCGAGGCCGCCCTTGAAGCGCGCCTCGGTGGCGCGGAAGGACTGCTCGAAGCCTTCGTCGGCGATGCGGGCGTTCTCGTTGCGCGCCGCGGTGCTGTCAAGCTGCACCAGCGCCTGCTCGACTTCCTGCACCGCCGTGCGCAGCTTCGCGCGGTACAGCGACGCCGCCTCGTCGTAGCGGGCGCGCGCCGCATCGACGTTGGCGCGGCGCAGGCCGGCATCGAAGATCGGCAGCGTCACCGCGATCGGCCCGACCGACCAGACCGTGCCGCTCTGCGTGGTGTCGCCCATGTCGACGCGGGCGCGCGAGATCGAACCGGCCAGCGTGATGCGCGGCAGCCGCTTGGCCCGCGCCTGCGACACGTCGGCACTGGCCGCGCTCAGCTCGCGGGCCGCGTTGAACACGTCGGGCCGCTGGTTCAGCACCTCGGCCGGCACGCTGGCGATGGCCAGTTCGGCCGGCTGCGGGATGCGGGCGCTGCCGGCGGCGAGCTGCGCACGCAACGCGGTTTCGTCGATCGCGGTCAGCGCGACCAGGCTCTTGACGGCGATGTCGCACTGCGCGCGCTGCGCGGTCAGCAGGCTGGCACCTTGCGCGGCGCTGGCGCGCGACAGCGCGGCGGTGGCCGGCGGCTCGAAACCGGCCTTCGCGCTGAGGCCGGTGAGGCGGGCCGTCTCGGCGCGCGAGGTGGCATCGGTCTCGGTCTGCACCAGCTGCGCCTCGCAGGCGCGCAGGGCCAGGTACGCGCTCGCCGTCTCGGCGGCCACCGACACGCGGGCGTCGTGCCACGAGGCCTCGGCCCCTTCGAGGCGGTACTGCGCCGCATCGCGGCCCGCCCGGCCGGCGCCGAACACGTCGATCTCCCAGGCGGTCTGCAGACCGGCCGAACTGGTGGTGGCGAGCGGCGTGACGAAATCGGTGCGGCCGCGCGTCGCGCTGGCGGTGGCGTCGAGCGTCGGCAGCAGGGCCGCGCCAGCGCCGGTGCGCGTGGCCTGCGACTGCAGCAGGCGCGAGCGCGCCGATGCGAGCGTCGGGCTGACGGCCTGCGCGGCATCGACCAGCTGCGCCAGCACCGGGTCGTCGAACTGCTGCCACCAGCGCGCCAGGTCGGCGACGCTGCCGTTGTGCGGCAACGGTGCATGCCACTGCGCCGGCACCTGGGCCGGCTCGACGGCAGGCGGTGGCGACGCGCTGGCGCAGGCGGTCAGGCCCGCGAGGGCGGCCACGGCGGCGAGCACGGTGCGGATCGGTGTCGTCATTTCCTGTCCTCTTTCTTCAGGGCGCGGCGACGGGCTTCGGCATCGACCATCGCCAGCGCATACATGACCAGGCGCTCGGACCACAGGTCGAGCGCGCGGGGCTGGCTGTTCAGGCGCGGCGCCAGCGCGTCGGTGACGTCCTGCGCGATCTGCAGGTGCACGCCCAGCGCCGCGATGCACATCGCCAGCCGGTGCAGCTCGTCGTCGACACGCCGCAGCCCGAGGTGGCGCGCCAGCAGCGCGACCAGCGCCTCGTGGCGCGGCTTGATGCCGTTGACGATCTCGTCCTGCCACACGCCGGTGGGCTCCAGCATCTCGCGCACGTGCAGGCGCATGCACTGCTGCGTCATGTCGCCGTGCTTCAGCGGCTCGATGAAGCCGGCGTACAGGCCGTGCAGCGCCTCGGGCAGCGTCATCGCCGGGTCGGCGTAGCGGGCGATGTCGTCGGCCGGCGTGCTCAGCGGGCCGGCGAACACCGCACGGTACAGCCCGGCCTTGTCGCCGAAGTAGTAGCTGATGGCGGCGATGTTGACCTGCGCCGCCTCGGCGATCTCGCGCGTGGAGGTCTTGTTGTAGCCGTGCTCCGCGAACAGCCGCAACCCCGCCAGCAGCAGGCGCATGCGCGACTGCTCGCCGTCGCTGCGCGGCGCGCGCGCGGTGTCCCGGGTGGTTTCGCGGGGGTGGGCCGACATGGCCCGGCACTCTATCCTAAATAAATCAAACGATTGATTTAATTTCTAGGGAGACCGTCGCCTGGCCAGCCACCCGCCGACGCCCCACAGCACGGCCATCACCGGCCACACCGCGAACATCGACAGCCGCGGCCAGCCCAGCCCTTCGAGGAAGCCGTAGCCGAAGCTCAGCAACGCGGTGCCGAAGAACGCGAAGCCGAGCGCCTCGAGCTGCACGCGCAGCGCGGGCTCGTCGAGCCGGCGCAACTGCCGCAGCACGGCCCAGCCGGCGGCCAGGCACGGCAGCGCCGGCAGCAACGCGACCAGCACGGCGGCCGTGCCGTCGAAGTAACCGGTCTTCAGCAGGAAGATCGAGGCGCACAGCACCAGCGCGTAGACCAGCATCGCGGCAGCGAGCTCGACCAGGTGGCGGCGTGGGAGGAGCGGAAGGGATTTCATCAGCGCATGGCCACAGGATTGCCGTGCCCGGCACTGTAAGGCCATGCCCACGGCACGGCCACTCCCTTCCCGCCCCTCCCTGCGGCTCTCCTCTTCCTCCCCGGTGATCGTGGCGCGGCCCAGCCTGGTTCATTGCAGCGGCAGGCTCGCTTGGCGCGGTTCGGCGGCGGCCGGCGGGAAGGCATCGGGCCGCAGGCGGCGCGGCACGCCGGCGCTGCGGCGCATCAGCACCGCATGCGGCACGTAGCCGCGCGAATCGATGTCCCAGCCGTCGGTGGCCTGCTCGTCGCTGACGCATTCGATGCGCACCGTGCCGAGCTGGCGGGCGCTGGCGCGCTGCACCAGCGCCTCGCACTGCGCGGCGGTGAGCTGGCGCGCGAAGATCGTCCAGCGTTGCTGCACCAGCGGCTGGCGCCAGGCGTCTTCGATGGCCCAGCGCAGCGCCTGCGGCGTGCTGTTGCGGCCGGCTTCGAGCACGCGCGGCAGCAGCGCATGGAAGAAGGTCTGGAACGCGCGCCGCAGCAGCTTGCCCGGCAGCATGTCTTCGAGGCGCGTCATGCGGTGGCTCCAGCCCGGCACGGTGAGCTGCTGGCTGATGAAGGCCTGCAGCGCCTGCACCGGGTTGAACAGGCGCAGCCGGTTCGGCGGCAGCACCAGCAGCGGCAACGCGCTCGCCTCTTCATGCGTCAGCGGCTCGACGAAGCTGCACAGCACCGCGACCCGCGACCACTGCTCGGCCGTCAACCCGTTCAGCCCGCCGAGCGGGCCGCCTTCGATCAGCTTGACGAACTGCAGCGCATCGCGATAGCCGTGCGCCGCCTTCGCGTGGTTGGCCTTGGTGCTCATCACCGCCAGGTTGCCGGCGGCATAGCCGGCGTCGCTGCGCACGCGGTCGATCGACGCGAGCGTCGAATCGGTGCCCTCGGCGGTGTCGGACGACAGCGCCAGCCGCGTGACCGGGCAGTGGCTCACGTCGATCTGCTGCAGGTAGTGCGGCGTCACCTGCACCAGCTCGACGCTGCGGCCGCGCAGCCAGGCATGCAGGCGCAGCTGCAGCCACTTGCGCACATGCGGCGTCGCCGGCAGCGTGCGCGGGCCGAAGGCGGCCTGGCCGGACAGCCAGCCATGGCGCAGCGGTGACGGCTCGTTGGCATACGGTGCCGGCGGCGTGACGGCGTAGTGGGCATAGTCCCAGCCCAGCTCGAAGCCGATGTGTTCGTGCGCGGTCAGGCTGTTCGGCAGGACCTGGGTCGGCTGCGCGGGGGTCGGCTGATCGGGGGTCGGCATAGGAATCGGCAAGGTGGGGGTCATCGTTCGGCTCCGTGGTGGTCCGCCGCATGAAGCAGCGATGGAGCGAAGTATTTCGGCCGGGTAGCTCACCAGATGAGCCACTGGTGCACGTGGCACCGAAAAGACATCCAGGTATGCTTGCGCGGCTGGCTCATCTGGTGAGCTACCCGCCTGATAGCAACCTGGACCGACATGGACCGGACCGAACGCTTCTACAAGATCGAACTGCTGCTGCGCAGCCGCGGCTGCGTCAGCTTCGACGCGCTGCGCGACGAGCTGGACATCTCCCCGGCCACGCTGAAGCGCGACCTGCAGTACCTGCGCGACCGCCTCAGCGCGCCCATCGTCTACGACCGTTTCGAGAACGGCTATCGCTTCGAGCACGGCGACGACCATGCGCTGCCCGGCGCCCGCCACGAGCTGCCGGGCGTCTGGTTCAGCGAGAAGGAGATCCACGCGCTGCTGACGATGCACCAGCTGATGGCCGGGCTGGACGACGACGGCGTGCTGTCGCGCCACCTGCAGCCGATGGTCGACAAGCTGCAGGGCATGCTCGGCGCCGACGAGAGCGAGGCGCGCGAGCTGATGCGGCGCGTGAAGATGATCGCCACCGCGCGCCGCCGCACGCCGAGCCGCCATTTCGAGCTGCTGGGCAGCGCGCTGGTGCAGCGCAAGCGCATCTGGCTGCGCTACTTCAAGCGCACCGACCGCAGCACCAGCGAGCGCGAGGTCTCGCCGCAGCGGCTGGTGAACTACCGCAACACCTGGTACCTCGACGCGTGGTGCCATGCGAGCGACGGCCTGCGCCGCTTCGCGCTCGACGCGGTGCAGGAGGCGCGGCCGCTCGACAGCCGCGCCCGCCACGTCGCGGTGAAGGACCTCGAGGCCGCGCTCGACGCCGGCTACGGCATCTACAGCGGCGCCGGCAGCGCGCTGAAGTGGGCGACGCTGGTGTTCCAGGCCGATGCGGCGCAATGGGTGGCCAACGAGGAATGGCATCCGCAGCAGAAGGCGCGCTGGCTGGACGACGGCCGCTACGAGCTGCAGGTGCCGTACAGCGACCCGACCGAGCTGACGATGGACATCCTGCGCCACGGCGACAGCGTCGTCGTGACCGGCGACAAGGCGCTCGCGGCGGTGATCGCGTCGCGGCTGGCGAAGGCGGCGGCCCGCTACAGCAGGGAAAGCTGAAACGTGTTCCGCCCGGCGGTCTTCGCCGCATAGAGCGCCCCGTCCGCGCGCGCCAGCAGCGCGGCCGGATCGAGGTTGCCGTGCCGGTGGAACGCGACGCCGATGCTCGTCGTCACCAGCAGCGTGTGGCCGTCGACCTCGAACGGCCGGTTCATCTGCGCGACGATCTTCTGCGCCACCGCGGTCGGCTCCACATCGGTGCCCAGGCCTTCGAGCACGATGACGAACTCGTCGCCGGCCAGCCGCGCGACGGTGTCGGTCGCCCGCACGCTGCCGCGCAGCCGCTCGGCGAACTCCTTCAGCACGCGGTCGCCGGTGCCGTGGCCGAACCGGTCGTTGATGTCCTTGAAGCGGTCCACGTCGAGGAACATCAGCGCCAGCAGGTCGCCGCTGCGCTCGGCACGCGCCAGCGCCTCGTGCAGCCGCTCGTTCAGCGCGTGGCGGTTCGGCAGGCCGGTCAGCGCGTCGACGCGGGCCAGCGCCGCCAGCTGCCGCTCCACCGCCTTCTGCGCCGACACGTCGCTGCTGAGCGCATACAGCCCGCGCACGCGCCCGTCGCGGGCCCGGTCGGGGATGTAGACGTTGTGCAGGCAGCGCATCTCGCCGTTCACCGGCGTCTCGACGTCGAACTCGACGCGCTCGCCGGCCAGTGCCTGCTCCACCGCCGCGCGCCGCGCCTCGTACAGCGCCGGGCCGAGCACCTCGGCCATCGGCCGGCCGACCTGGGCCGCCGGGTCGAGGTGCAGCCAGGCCTGGAAGGTCGCGTTGCAGAACTGAAAGCGTTGCGCGGTGTCGATGTAGGCGACCAGCGCCGGCAGGTTGTCGGTCACCTCGCGCAGCCGCCGGTCGGCGATGTGGCGCTGCACCTCGCTGCGCCGCAGCCGCTGCACCAGCACGCTCAGCCCGCCGAACGCGAGCAGCAGCACGAGCGTCACCGCCGCCAGGGTGCCGAGTTCCGCGCGGCGGCGCGCTTCATGCCCGGCCATCACCTCGGACACCGCCAGCCCGGTGACCACGACGAACGGCCGGTCGGCCAGCCGCTTGTACGCCAGCAGGCGAGGCACGCCGTCGAGCCGGCTCGCTCCGCTGTACGTTCCCTCGGGGGACTGTTGCAGCGCGGCCAGCAGCGTGCTGCTGCCGGCCGCGTCGCCGTACCACAGCCGGTCGCCGGAGCGACGCGCACGCACCGTCCGGTCGAGCCCGAGAAAGGTGATGAGGCCGAGCCGGCCGTGCTGCTGCTCGTCGTAGAAGCGCGTGAAGTACGACGGATCGGCCGACACCACGACGACGCCGGCAAAGTCGCCCTGCCGGGTCTGCAGGCGCCGGCTCAGCTGGATCGTCCAGGGCGAGCCGGTCCCGCCGCCCTGCGGCTTGCCGATGTGCAGCCCGGGTTCGCGGCCCTCGGCATGCACCTGGAAATCCTCGCGCCCGGCCAGGCTCGCCCCGACGCCGTCGCCGGTCGACGCGATCACCTCGCCGCGCGCGTCCGTCAGGTACAGCGCGAGCAGGCCGGGCTGGCGGGCCAGCCCCTGGCTCAGCAGGCCGGGCAGGTCGACATCGCGCCCGCGCTGCTCGACGTTGTAGGCCACGAAGGCGCTGACCTGATCGACATGGGTCAGCGCACGCTCGGTGTAGGCCTCGAAGGCCCGGTTCAGGCTGCGCGCCCTGGCATACGAATCGGCAACCACCCGGTCGCGCTCGGCCTCCAGGCTGTGCAGCACGTAGGCCCACATGAAAACGATCACCAGCAATCCCAACGCCGGCAGGACCCAGCCGATCCAGGCCAGGCTGCGGCGTCGAAAACGGGCCTGCGCCGTGAGCATGTTGTTCAACGACCTCGTGTGGGGCTGTCTCGTTCTCCCCGGGCGAGCCGATCGAGCGGCCGTGCCCACGATAAGCCCAAACGGCCTTGGCGCAACAGCGGGCTTTTCCTTCAATCACGGGGGTGCGGGCGGGCCCCGCTACCATCGATCGACACCAGCGACATGAAAGGAACGCAATGAAGGCAGTCTGGAAGGGCGTGACCATCGCCGAGAGCGACGACACGGTGGTCGTCGAGGGTAACCACTACTTCCCCGAGAGCAGCCTGAAGCGCGAATACGTCAGCTTCAGCAACCACCGCACCAGCTGCCCGTGGAAGGGGCAGGCGCACTACTACAGCCTGCTGGTGAACGGCGAGGCGAACCCGGATGCGGTCTGGTATTACCCGCAACCGAGCGAGGCCGCCGCGCAGATCAAGGGCCGGGTCGCGTTCTGGAAAGGCGTGCAGGTCGAGCGTTGAATCCATAAGCCAGGCTGATGGGCTGAGGGCAAGAACCGATGCCCGGCCGGGCACGAAGCTGGCTAGCATCCCGGCACCGCAACCGCAGTCCGAGGATGACCCCATGTCGCTGAAATCCGTTCGTGCACTTTCGCTGCTGGCCCTGTCGATGTCATGTGGCCTGCCGCTGCTCGCACAGGCCGAGACCACGCTCGAGAAGGTCAAGCAGAGCGGCGTGATCGGCGTCGCGTACCGCGAATCGTCGATCCCGTTCTCGTACCTCGACGACAAGGCGCAGCCGGTCGGCTTCGGCGCCGACATCTGCAACAAGGTGGTCGAGGCGGTGAAGAAATCCACCGGCCGCGCCGACCTGAAGGTGCAGCTGCAGGCCGTCACCTCGGCCAACCGCATCCCGCTGCTGCAGAACGGCACGATCGACATCGAGTGCGGTTCCACCACCAACAACAGCGAGCGCGGCAAGCAGGTCGCCTTCGCGACCAACTACTTCTACACCGGCACCCGCTTCCTCGTGAAGGCCGGCACGCCGGTGAAGTCGCTCGCCGACCTGGCCGGCAAGCCCGTCGTGTCGACCACCGGCACCACCAACTACAAGATCCTGCGCAATCTCAACGAGGAGAAGAAGCTCGGCATCGAGCTGCTCGGCGCGAAGGACCATGCCGAGTCGGCGCTGATGGTGCAGACCGGCCGCGCGGTCGCGTTCGGCATGGACGACATCCTGCTGTACGGCCTGAAGGCGAGCGCCGCCAACCCGGCCGAGCTGGCGGTGGTGGGCGAGGCGATCCAGGTCGAGCCGTACGCCATCATGGTGCGGCGCGAGGATCCGGCCTTCAAGAAGCTGGTCGACGACACGATCGCCGCGCTGATCCAGAGCGGCGAGTTCGAGGCGCTCTACAAGAAGTGGTTCCAGTCGCCGATTCCGCCGAAGGGCATCAACCTGCAGGCGCCGATGAGCCAGGAGCTGCGCGACAACCTGAAGGCGCTGAGCGACAAGCCGGCCACCTGAACACGGCCATGAACGACGCAGCGCGCACGCCGCGCAGCGCGGGGCTGGTCGGCGTGCTGGGCGGCATGGGGCCGCTCGCGACGCTCGACTTCCTGCACAAGGTGCTGGCCGCGACGCCGGCCCGCCGCGACCAGGACCATGTGCCGATGATGGTCAGCAGCATTCCGCAGGTGCCCGACCGCACAGCAGCCTTTCGCGGCGACGGCGAATCGCCGCTGCCTGCGCTGCTGGCCTGCGGCGAGCGGCTGGCGGCGGCCGGCGTCGGGCTGCTGGTGCTGCCCTGCAACACCGCGCACCTGTGGTTCGACGACTTGCAGGCGGCGCTCGGCCTGCCGATGCTGCACCTCGCCGATGCGGCGCTGGCCGAGGCCGCCCGCCGCGCGCCCGGCGCCCGCCTCGGGCTGCTCGCCACCGACGCGACGCTCGCCTCGGGCCTGTACCTGAACCGGCCCCAGCCGCGTGCGGTGCAGTGGGTGCTGCCGACCGCGGTCGAGATGGTCGAGCTGGTGATGCCGGGCATCGCCGCGGTGAAGGCCGGCGAGCTGGCGCGCGGCCGCGACGCATTGATGCAGGCCGCGCAGGCGCTGCGGCGGCGCGGCGCCGACGCGCTGGTGCTCGGCTGCACCGAGCTGCCGCTGGTGCTCGACGAAGCGGGCCTCGGCCTGCCGGTGATCGATGCGACCGATGCGCTGGCGCGCGCCGTCGTCGCGTGGTCGCTCACGCAGCGAGAAGCTGAAGCCACCGGCGCGCTGGCGGCATGAAGCACGTCTGCGTGATCGGCGCCGGCGTGGTCGGCAGTGCGACCGCGATGGCGCTCGCGCGCGAGGGCTTCCAGGTGACCTTGGTCGACGCCGCCGACCGCCCCGGCCAGGGCGCCAGCCGCGCCAACGGCGCGCAGCTCAGCTACAGCTATGTGGAGCCGCTCGCCACACCCGCCGCGCTGCGGCAGTTGCCCGGCTGGCTGCTGTCGCGCGACAGCCCGCTGTCGTGGCAGCCGCGCTGGCAGCTGTCGCACTGGTGCTGGCTGGCCGCCTTCATCCGCGCCTGCACGCAGGCGCGCGTGCAGCAGACCACCGAGGCGCTGCTGCGGCTGTCGTTCCTGAGCCGCGACGTGCTGGCGCGCTGGCAACGCGAAGCGCCGGCTGAGCAGCCGCTCGGCGTGCAGGTGCGCCACGCCGGCAAGCTGGTGATCCACCGCGATGCCGGCAAGCGCGACGCGGCGCAGCGACAGGTCGCCTGGCAGGCCCGGTTCGGCTGCCGGCAGCGCGTGCTGGACGCCGAGGCGTGCCGGCGGCAGGAGCCCGCGCTCGCGCACGACCGCGCGCCGATCGCCTTCGGCATCTGGACGCCCGACGAGGCCGTCACCGATGCGCAGCAGCTGAGCCAGGCGCTGGCCACGGCCAGCGGTGCGCGCTGGCGCATGGACACGCGCGTCGCGGGCTTCGTGCAGCGCGATGGCCGCGTGCACGCGCTGCGCTGCGTCGATGCCGGCCGACCCGATCGCGAGCGCGAGATCGAGGCCGATGCCTTCGTCGTCTCGGCCGGCCCCGGCGCCGCCGCGCTGCTGCGGCCGCTCGGCGTGCAGCTGCCGATCGAGCCGATCAAGGGCTACAGCGTCAGCCTGCAGGTCGCGAACGCCGCGCGGGCACCGCAGGTCAGCGTGACCGATGCGGCGCGCAAGCTGGTCTACGCGCGGCTGGGCGAGCGGGTGCGCATCGCGGGCTTCGCCGAGCTGCGCGGTGCCGATCTGCGCATCGATCCGCGCCGCATCCAGGCGATGCTGCAGGCTGCCACCGACACCTTCCCCGGCGCCTTCCAGACCGGCGACCCCGAGCCCTGGGCCGGCCTGCGCCCGTCGACGCCGAGTTCGCGCCCGCTGATCGGCCCGACGCGCATCGGCGGGCTGTGGCTGAACACCGGCCATGGCGCGCTCGGCCTGACGCTCGCGTGCGGCAGCGCTTGGCTGCTGTCGCAGCTGATGCAGGACCGCACACCGTCGATCGACGCGACGCCGTTCAGGCTGCCGGGCTGACGACGCGGCGGAACGCGTCGATCAGGTCGTCGACCGGCTGCGGCGAACGCTCGCCCTGCGGCAGCAGCGCGCTGATGACGACCGGCACCTCGGGCACCAGCGTGCGCACCTGCAGCGTGTCGTCGGCCGCCGCGGCGGTGAACGAATCGATCAGCGCCGGCCCGAAGCCCTGCGCCGCGAGCGTCATCGCGATGTGGTGCGTCTGCACGGTGATGCCCCCTTCGGGGGCGAGGCCTTCGCGGGCGCATTGCTCGGCGAGCATCGCGCCGATCGGGTCGCGCTCGTCGATGCGGATGAAGCTGCTGCGCAGCACCTCGGCCAGCTCGACGGTGCTGCGCCGGTCGCCGCTGCGCGCCGCAGACACGCACACCATGCGCCCCTGCGCGACCGGCACCTGCTGTACCGCGGGATGCTGGCCGGGGCCGAACACGATGCCGACATCGCCCTCCTGCAGCGCGATGGCCTGTGCGATCTCCGGCGAGTGCAGCGTGCGGATCGCCACCGGCAGCGACGGATGGCGTTGGCGGAACAGCGCCAGCGCCTGCGGCAGCGCATGCACCGCGAGCGACGGCACCACCAGGATGCGCAGCGCCGCCTGCTGGCCGCCGCGCAGCGCGCCGGCCAGGCGCCGCACCGATTCGAGCTGCGAGACCAGCCGCTGCACCTCGGGGTACAGCGCCTGCGCCTCGCGCGTCGGCACCAGCCGGTTGCGCTGGCGCGTGAAGAGCGCGTAGCCGAGTTGCAACTCGGCATGCTGCAGCGTCTGCGTGACGGCCGGCTGCGTGACGTGCAGCAGGCGCGCGGCCCCGCTCACGGTGCCGGTCAGCATGATGGCGTTGAAGACTTCGACGTGCTTGATGCGCATGGCGCGGGGAGTATCGCCTTCTCGATGCCTCTCAGCCGCGCCGCACCGAACGCACCAGCATCAGGTCGCCGATCTTGCGCATCGGCACCGTGAAGGTCTCGCGCCGCTCGGCGCCGGTGTTCTCGTCGAACACCAGCGTCACGCGGGCGGTGATCACCGGCTGCTGGCGCGTCGACTCGTCGAAGTGGTAGCCGCCCGGCCCGAAGTTGCCCCAGTAGTTGACGTACACGTGGTACACGCCCGGCATCGGCGCGGTCATCGAGAACATCTCCGGCCCGGCACCGTCGACGCTGTCGACATCGAGCCCGCCGCCGTTGGTGAGCACCGGCGCCGCGAAGAACGCGTGCTGGCCGTCCGGCGTGATCACGTGCAGGTCGAGCTCGGCCTGCGGGTCGTCCCAGGCCAGGATGATGCGGATCTTCGCGAGGCTCTTCAGCCGGTTCGCCTCGTAGAACTGCACGCGCTTGCGACTGTGGCCCTCGGCGTCGCGGATCTCGATGCCGTTCGAGCCGGGGCCGAAGGCATACGGCCGCGCGAAGCGGCCGTCATCGCCGGTGTACAGCGGCATCGCATTGCCGTTGACCACCATCGTCGGCGTGCCGCGCGCGTTACCGACCTGCTTCAGCCGGCCCTCGATCAGCGTGCGCCCGCGCTGGCCGCCGCGCTCGATCAGGTTGTTCGGGTAGGCGTAGCTGACGCGGCCGGGGTCGTCGGAGATGCCGCTGTAGGTCCAGCCGCCGGGCGGGTGCGTCATCGTCACCTCCGGGTCGGCATGGGCCGGGCCCATCGCGGTGCCGAGTGCCGCGGCGGCCAGCCCCGCAAGCAGCCTGCGTTTCATGGCACCAGGAACGAATGCACCAGCGTCAGCTCGCCCGGCTTGCGCATCGGCACGCGAAACACCTGCTGCTTCTCGCGCGGCGTGCCTTCGTCCTCGACGATCGCAACCTGCGCGGTGGTGATCACGTCGCGCCGCTCGCCGGCGCCGTAGTAGTTGACGAACACGTGGTACGCGCCGCGCACCGGGCTGGGCGTCGCGAAGATCTCGGGGCCGAAGCCGGTCGTCACGTCGACATCGAGCGCGCCGCCGTTGCCGGCCACGCGCGCGCCGTAGAACACATGCTCGCCGTCGGGCGAGACGACGTGCAGGTCGAGATCGGTGTTGTCGCTGTCCCAGCTCAGCACGACGCGCAGGCGCGTCGGCACGCGGCCGGCCTGCGCCTCGTAGAACTGCGTGCGCTTGACCGGCCCGCCGCCGGGTGCGCGCACCTCGACGCCGTGGCTGCCGCTGCCGAACGACCAGGGCCGCGCGAAGCCGCCGTCTTCATCCGTCGACAGCGGCATCGCGACCCCGTCGACCACCAGCCGCGCCGGCTGGCGCGCCCCGTCGGCACGGGCCTTCGCGGCCGCGCCGATGTGCCCGCGGATCAGCGCGGTGGCCGAGCGGCCGTTGACGTTGACGCTGGCCGCCGGGTAGTGGACTTCCTGCACGAAGTCGCGCTGGCGCGGCGGCGCACTGCGCCAGCCGGAGGTCGGCGCGTCGATCACGGCCTGTGCCGCGGCACCGGTGGCCGAAGCGGCCAGCACGAGGGGAATGAGCATCTTCATGAATCGGCCAGTCGTTGAGCCAGTTGTTCGATGTAGGCCTCGTCCTGGCCGCGCGGATGGTCGCGGAAGGCGAGGTGCAGGTATTCGTGGATCAGCGTCACGCGCCCTTCGCGGCTCAGCCACTCGCGCACGCGGATCTCCAGCCGCCGCTGGTCGGAGTGCGGCGTGCCCATCGCGAGCTGGCACACGCGCAGCTCGGGGCCGAGCGGCTGGTAGCCGGCCTCGCGGCGCAGCAGCTCGCGCCAGCGCTGCTGGCGCTGCAGCAGCCAGTCGTGCGCCTGCGGCACCGCCTCGCAATCGGCGGCGACCTGTGCGCCGGCCAGCGTCATGCCGGGCCAGGCCTTGCGGAGGATGGTTTCGAAGCCGTCGCCGCGGCGGCTCGCCGTCACCGCGGCCTGCCACGACAGCACGCCGGGCGAGGCCTGGTCGCGGTGGTAGCGCACCACGGCACCGGCCACCACCAGGCCGTCGGTGAAGGCCGCCGCCGCGCGCGCCGCCTCGCTCGGCGGGTTCGGGCTGACGCGCTGCGTGCGGCTGTCGTCGGCGATCTGCCGGCAGGCCTCGGCCTGCGGCGCGTTCTGCAGCACGTAGGTGCGCGCGGCGATGGCCAGCGCCCGGGCGGCTTCGAGCTCGGTCGCGCGGCCTTCCCGGTCGACGACGCGGGCGACGTAGTCCTCCAGCGGCAGCCGGGCATCGATCACCGGGCCGTCGCGTTCCAGGCGAAGTTGCAGCGCCGGCACCGCATCGACCGGCAGCTGCGTGCCGTTGCGGAATGCGATGCGGTGGCGGCCATTCAGCGGGCCGGCGGGTGCCTCGCTGCCATCGGCCCGCAGCACCGCGCGGATCGGGTAGCGCTGGAAGAAGCGCACGTCGATGCACGGTTGCGCCGCCAGCGCGGCGGCGTCGGCGCGCGGCGCGGCGAGCCCGTGGGCCGACCACTGCCGCGCGATCCACGCCGCCTGTGACTGCAATGCGGTGCGGCTGGTGCCGGCGGCGCCGAACCAGAACGGCGTGCCGTCGGCCAGCCAGCCGACGGCACCACCGGCACGCTCGCCATCGATGCGCCACGACCAGGTCTTGTAGCGCGGGCCACCGCCGAGCGCTGCCAGCACCGCGGTATCGCGCGTGGCCGACGGCAGCAGCGCCTGCCGCGCCGCCAGGCGCGACGCCGCCGGCACATGGCGCAGCGCCTGCAGCAGCTCGGGCAGCGCGACCTCGGTGCCGGGCTGCATCGCGTCCAGCCGCTGCAGCCAGGCCGGCGCCTGCTGCTCGCGCCAGAAGCGCGCCCAGTCGTCGGGCGACAGCGCCAGCCGCTTCGGTTCGAAATACGGACCGCAGGAACGCGCGAGCGCCTCGTCGCGCCCGACGGAGGCGCCAGGGTCGCAGCAGTAGTCATCGTCGGGCGGCCGCTGCGCCGCCGTGCAGCGGTAGGCCGGCTCCTGCTCGCCGCGCGCCACCAGGTAGCCGTGCACGAACAGCTTCCAGGTGCTGCCGAGCGGCATGCGCGGCAGCGAAGCGAGCGGCTGCGCACCCTCCCCGCTGCGCTGCAACGCACTCGTCTGGTCGCCTTGCAGCCACGCCAGCCGGGTGGCAGGCGCCGCCTGCACGCTGCAGGCAGYGAACAGGGCAATGGCGATCGGGAAGCGGATGAACATGCCGACCTCAGCGCACCTCGACGGTGGACCAGGCGCCGCTCTCGTCGACGCCCTTGGCCTCCGGCTGGTACATGCGGTGCACACGCGACGGCGGCAGCTTGAACTGGCCGCGCTGCGCGAAGCGCACCAGGTGGCGCAGCGTCACCGAGCCGCCGGCCTCGAGCTTCTCGACCGGCACGGCATAGCCCTGCGGCGTTGGCTCGTGCCGCGCACGTTCCAGCGGCTGGCCGCTCAGGTCCAGGCCCCAGGTGCTGGCCTCCACCGCGGCGCCGGGCGGCAGCGCCACCTCGAGCAGCGCCCAGCGCATCGCCTTCGGCGCACCGAGCGTGACCTGGTCCAGGTACAGCGCGTTGGTGTCCAGCGGCGTGCCGGGCTCGACCCGTTCCAGCGTGACGTTCATGCGGGCGTTGTCGGGCGAGGCTTGCTGCCCGGCCGGCTGCGACGCCGCCGCCGGCTTCGCTTCCGTCACCACGCGCCACAGCGTGCGCTTGATGCTGACCGGCAGCGCCGGGGCCTGCGCCTCGCGGCTCTCGTAGCTGACGTAGGCCCAGGCCGCCTTGGCACCGGCCGGCAGCGCGAGCGTCGCCGGCAGGGCGGCCCCGGCCGGCAGCGTCCACGTGACGTCGCCGCTGCTGCTGATGCTGCGCTGCCACGGTGCGGCCAGTGTCACGCCATCGGCGGCTGCCTCCGGCTTGCGGCCGAGCGCGCGCTGCAGCCACAGCAAGGTCTGCGCGCGATCGAAGGTCGGCATGTCGGCGCCCACCTGGCCCAGCAGCTCGCCGGCCTTCTCGGTGCCGCTGCGGCGCGTCGCCATCAGCAGCGACTGCACGAACGGCGACGGCGAGTCGCCGAGTCGCGCGGCGGCCGCATCGCCCGCCGCGCGCTCGTCGACCGTGACCGAGCCTTTCGCCCGCAGCGCGGTGTCGAGCGCCAGCACCAGCGCGATGTCGCGCGAACCGGCGGCGGGCCCCTCCGTCATCACCCAGCTGCCATCCCGCATCGAGGCCGGCACGGGCGCGGCCGCCTGAGCGCCCAGTTCCTCGATCAGGCTCGCATTCATCGCGCCCACCGACAACCCCATCTCCTGCATCCACGACAGCACCAGTGCCCGCTGGATCCGCGGCAGCGCGCTGCCCTCCTTCGCATACACGTCCAGCAGCCGCTGCCAGTGCTCGTCGGGCAGGCTGGTGCGCAGCGCCTGCGTCGCACGCCAGTCGGCGTAGTAGGCATACGCGGTCAGGAAGGCGTCGTCGCTCATGCCGCGACCCCACCAGCCGAAGCGCGCCTGCGGGCCGGCCATCTGCGCGAGCGACAGCCGCGCCGTCGACAGCCGCTGCGTCAACTGCGGCGCGAGCGGCTGCTGCGCTGGCGACAGCGACTGCAGCGCGATCGACAGCGGCAGCATGCGGCTGGCCGTCTGCTCGACGCAGCCGTACGGGAAGTCGATCAGGTCCTCCATCCAGCGGTTGAAGGCACCGGCCGCCGCATCCTGCGCGAAGGCCACCCGCACGCGGGTCGCGTCCGGCGGCAGCTTCAGCGCGGCGCTGCCGCTGCTGATGTCGAGCGCCTGCTCGCGCGCGGCGCGCCAGGCCACCGGCAGCCGCTGCAGCGTGGTGTCGAGCTGGTCGACGACGCGGCCGTCCTGGCGCAGCAGCAGGCTGACGCCGGCCGCACCGATGCGATCCGCCGCGATCGGCAGCGCGATGAAGTTGATGCCCGGCTGCACGCTCAGCGTGTCCTTGCGCTCGACGCCCGGCCCGCGCGCCTCCCATTCGATGCGCGCCGGCTTGCCGGTCTGGTTGAACAGCGCGATCGAGGCCTGCGCGCGGTCGCCCTCGCGCTGCCAGTCGGGGCTGGTCCACTTGGCGTAGAACGGCTTGTCCGAGCGCACCCAGCCGACCTGCTGGCCGACCGCGCCGCCGGCCTGCATCGCCCGCGCGGTGATGCGCCAGCGCGTCAGCGAATCGGGCATGCGGAACGTGAACCGTGCATGGCCGTCCGCATCGGTCGCGAGCCGCGGCTCCCAGGCCGCCGTGTCGACGTTGTCGCGCCGCGGACGCTCCAGCACCTTGACCGCGCGCTGGTTCACCTGGCGTGACGACGGCAGCACGCCGAGCTTGCTGGTCGCGAGGTCGTAGCCGATGAAGGACAGGCTGGCGCTGGTGCGCACGTTGTTGCGCCGCGGGTGGTAGAAGAAATCCTCGATGGCCGGTGCGATCTCCGGTTGCAGCACGTAGATCATCTCGTCGACCACGCCCACCGCCACCTCGGCCGCCACCGGCTGGCCGTTCAGGCGCGTGTCGATGTCGACGGTGACGGTGTCGCCCGGCGCGTAGACCGGCTTGTCGGTGCGCACGCCGACCGCGACGCGCGGCTGCTCGACCATCAGCCCCTGGTTCTGGAACACGTAGTCGCCGTTCTTCACGTAGGCGACCGAGACGGTCATGTTGGGGCTCATGGCCTCGCGCACCGGCAGCGTCAGCTTCCATTGCGTGGGCCCCAGCCGCTCGCTCCTGACCCAGTCGGCCGGCTGGCCGAGCACGGCCGTCGCCTCGACGCGGTCGCGCTCCAGCGTCAGCAGCGCGTTGTCGACCGGCTCCGGAAAGCCGAGCAGCAGCTCGGCGGTGTCGCCGGCGCGGTAGGCGGCGCGGTTGAACACCATCGTGACGCTGCCGGCCGGTGCCTTCAGGCCGTCGCCGCTGACCCAGTGGGAGGTGGCCGCGACGATGCGGCCCTTGTCGTCGCGCAGCGTCACGGTGTAGGCGCCGGGCTGCGGGAAGCGCAGGCTCAGCGCATCGCCGGCCGCGGCCGGCATCGCGCCCGATTCCTTCGCGCGGTTCTCGAGCCGCAGCCACTCCCAGCGCGCCGGGCGCGCACCGTCGGCCGCGGCCTGCGCGCCGGCGCTGACCTTGAAGGCCACCGCCTCGCCGGGCGTCGAGAACTGGCGTTCCGGCGTCAGCTTGTACGAGCCGCTGCCGCGCTCGATCAGGATCTCCTTCGAGGCGCGCACGCGCCAGGCCGCGCCGTCGGTCGCGAGCGCCGTCAGCAGGTAGCGGCTCGGCTCGGTGGCCGGCGGCAGCGAGAAGCTCGCGACGCCGCTGCCGTCGGTCTGCAGCTCGTCCTGCGTCAGCTTGAGCGGGAACTGGCCGCTGTAGTCCAGCTCGCCCTCGACCATCGTCAGCTTCTGCGCGCGCGCCGTCAGGCTGACGCGGGCATGGGCCACCGGCTTGCCGTCCGGGTAGTTCAGCTGCAGCTTGCCGCCGATGCGGTCGCCGGTCGCGAAGTCGGGCTTGTCGGCCAGCAGCGTGATCTCGAAATGCGGCTTCTGGTAGTCGGCAACGCGGAAGGCCGCGGTGTAGACGTCCTCGCCCATAGCGAGGCGCAGCTCGTAGCCGCCGGCGGCCGCGTTGTCGGGCAGCGCGAAGCGGGTGTCGGCCCCCTGCGTGCCGCTGAAGCGCAGCGACTGCGTCGCGATCATCTGGCCGGCCGGGTCGAGCGCCTGCAGCGCGAGCGGCCCGTCCTTCAGGCTCACCGATTCGCGGGCACTCCGGAACTCGCGGCCGCTCACCTTCACCTGCACCCAGTCACCGGGGCGGTACAGCGGGCGGTCGGTGACGGCGTAGACCTTGGCCGCGTAGATCTCGCTGTCGTAGTAGAAGTTTTCGGAGATGAAGACGCCGCCAGCCGGGTCTTCGCCGAACACGTAGGTCTGCTCGGGCGCCTTGCGGTCCAGCCGCACCAGGCCCTGCGCATCGGCCGCGCCGCTCTTCAGCACGCCGATGCCGTCGGTCCACACCACGCGCGTCTTCGGCACCGCGGCACCGTTGCCGCGCTGTGCGGCCCACACCAGCATCTGCTCGCCCGACACCTTGGTCAGCGCGACGGTGTCGCTGACGAACAGCAGCGTCGTCGCGCGGTGCCGGCCGGCGATCGCCTCGACCAGGTACAGGCCGGGCGCGCGCTTGCCGATCGGCACCCAGACGTTGCCCTGCGACGGGTTGATGAACTCGCTGCTGCTGCCGGCCAGCTTCAGGTCCTTCGGCGGCTCGATCGGCCTGGCGGCCTGCACCGGGTAGCGGAAGCGCTCGATCACCGTGAGGCCGGCGATCGGCTTGAACTGCGGCGGCTCCTCGAAGGTGGACGGCTTCGTCAGTTCCTTCGGCGTCTTCAGCTGCGGCGCCTGCGCGGTGACGGCCTGGCGCGCGTCGCTGGAGAACAGCTTCTGCCACGCGAGGCGCGACTTGACGGACCAGTTGTCCCACAGGTGCGTCAGCGTGTTCGACAGGCCCGGCTCGGCCGGCCGCGCATCGACCTGCACGCGGTGCAGGTGCTTCTGGCGTTGCAGGAAGTCGAGCGGCTGCGGGATGCGGTAGACCAGCACGTCGACGCCGCCGGCCTGCTCCAGCATCTGCGGCGAGTTCACCTCGAGCCGCACCTTCGCGAGCTCGGTGCTGCCGAAGGTCGCGTCCGACAGCAGGAAGAAGGGCTCGCCGGAGAACGGTGCCCAGGCATTCGGCAACGGCATCGGTGACGACGGTGCCGCTGGCGCCACGGGCGGCAGCGCGAGCAGCGCCACCAGAGCGAGTGCGGGCCAGGAGATCTTGTGCAGGTGCTTCATGCGAGGAACGCCAGTCGATGGACGCCCGAGAAGTTGGGGTTGTCGTCGGAAGGCCGCCAGCGCGTGTCCTTCCATCCGAGGAGCTGGTCCGCGCGCACTGCGCGCAGGCCGTTGTCGTTGGCTTCGATGCGGCCGGTGTGGTACGCGATGTAGCGGCCCATCCAGACCATCAGGTGCTGCTCGTCGCCGAAGTCGTAGAACAGCAGGTCGCCGGCCACCGCCTGCGTCAGCTGGCGCGCGACCGGGCGGGTGTTCTCCTGCACCAGCTCGAGCGCGCCGACGAAGGCATCGCGCGTGCCGTCGGCGCGGCGCCACGCATGGCGCAGGCCCTGGCTGCTGCCGGCCTCGAGGTCGGGCGGCAGGCGCGTGCCGAGCAGGCCGTTGGCGCGCTTCCACGCCAGGTCGTGCTCGCGCAGCGATTCGGCGACCGCGAAGCGCACCAGGCCGGCGCAGTCGCGGTGCGTCCAGCGCGGCGTCGGGCCGCGTTCGATCTGCGCATGGATCAGCAGCGTCATCCAGTCGCGGAAACGCTGCGACTGCTCGCGGTCGAGCCGCGTCGGCGCGGCGTGGCCGGCGCTCGCGGCCAGGGCGCCGGCGAGCAGCAGCGCGCGCCGGGTCAGCATCGGGCGATCCATCGGGTGGCCCATCAGCGGGCTTTCGACGCCAGCGACTGCCACTCGACCGCGACCCAGCCRTTCGCATCGGGCGGGCCATCGGCCACCGCCCGCGACAGCGGCAGCTTCGCGAGCGCATCGAGCCGCGGCACCAGCTGGCGCTCGGCCGCCTGGCGGAACAGCTCCTGCTCGGGCGGCAGCACCTCGAAGGCCTCGCGCCGGGCCAGTTCGGCCACCTGGCGCGGCGCGATCACGGCCAGCGTCGCACGGGCGGCCGGCAGGCTGTCGGCGACGCTCGGGAAGCGCCGGGCCTGGGCATCGAGCGCCTGGTCGACCAGCGCATCGTCGGGCGAGAACGTGATCCAGCGGCCCTGGCGCGCGAGCGTCGGACGGTAGGTGGTGGCCGCGTCATCGCCATGCGGGCCCCAGGGCGCCTTGACCTCGCGCTGCCAGCGGTTGCTGCCGGCCCGTGCGGCCGGTGTCAGCTTGGTGGACTTCGCGGGCAGCAGCCAGTCGGTCAGCGCGTCGAGCGAGGCCGACGGATCGGCGGCGCCTTCCTTCATCTGCGCGACGACCAGCGGCGTCTGGAACTGCGACCGCGGGTACCAGCAGATCGCGGCCGGCCCCTCCAGTTGGTCGGCCAGCGCCGTCCAGCCGGGCGAACCAGCCACCGCCTTGGCACGCGCCCAGTCGGCCGGCAGCAGCGTGCAGGCGGCCGGGTTGGCCGGCACGGCCGACCACAG
>NZ_JBFUFQ010000022.1:0-50424 GCF_056403355.1 Rhizobacter sp. P2_H3
GTGCCACCCCGGGGTGGCTGCCTCGGGCGCGTGCTGCCACACGAGCTGCTGCAGCCGTTCCGGCACCGGCTCGGTCGCCGCGGGCGCCAGGCGGGCGCGCAGCGCATCGCGGTCGGCGGCCCACAGCCGCACGCGCGCGGCCTCTTCGGGGTTGGCCTGCAGCCAGGCATCGACCTCGGCGCGGCGCTCGGGCGGCAGTTCGCCGTCGAGCCACGCGCTCAGCGTGTCGTCGCGTTCGTCGGGGGAGGAGAAGAGGGGGGCGGGCATCATCGACATCCGGTTCAGACCACGCGTCGAAGCGGCTGCGCCGACGGCACCGGCGCGCGGCCGTCGAGCAGCGCGCGCAGCGCGGCGCGCCCGCGCGAGATGCGCGACATCACGGTGCCGATCGGGATGCGCAGCACCTCGGCGCATTCGGCATAGGACAGTTCCTCGACCGTCACCAGCAGCAGCGGCTCGCGCTGCTCGATGGACAGGCGCTGCAGCGCGGCGACCAGGTCCATGCGCAGGCCGACGTCGGCACCGGGGTCGCTGCCGCGCAGGTCCTGCTCGGCCTGCAGCTCGTGCGGATCCATGATCGACAGGCGCCCGCTGCGGCGCAGCGTGTCCATGTGGGCGTTGTGCGCGATGCTGATGACCCACACCAGGATGTCGCGCTGCTGGTCGAACTGGTGCCAGTGCGACAGCGCGCGCTCCAGCGCGGTCTGCACCAGGTCGTCGGCCGCGGCGGCATCGATCAGCAGCGAGCGCGCATAGCGCCGCAGCCGCGGGATCGTGCCGAGGAGCTGCTGGCGGAAGGTGATGGGAACGCTCACCTGATGTCTACGCGAAACGGGATCGGTCTATTCCCGATTCGAGCACAGTGAGCACCCGTCACCAAGCTCCGGCCCCGAACAAGCGAACATTTCTGCCCGCGTCATCAAGGTACTCGCCGGCTTCGCAGCGACCCAGGTTGGTAGCGCCTCCCACGCCCAGGCTCAGGTCGCTGATGGTCCCGACGCGAAATGCGCCGGCGATGCATTCCATGGCCGCCGAGTTGGCATCGATCGTCGTCACGACGGGGTTGCCTTCGTTGGCCAGCCATTTGAGAAGCACCGTGCGATCGCGCGCCGAGGCGCCCTTGAACAGGGATTGCGATATGAAATCCCGGGATGACGCTTCAGCCTTCGCAAACACCAGAGTTGCCCGAGTCGGCTGCAACGCCGCGAGCCACTGTGTCATGTCGGCCAGAACGCCTCGCTGCCGAAAGGTTTCCGCACCGTAGTGATAGGCCCCGGATGCACCCGTGTTTGCGTTGAACCCCGCAATGAACGTGCAGGAATCAAGGCGAGATGTGACGAGGCGGACATCACCATTGCACACCAGGCCTTGGCCCATCTCGATGAACCCACCGGGGTTCATGAGCGAGACGACGGCCCTGCGCGGCGAGGTCTCCGAGGCCTCCGACAGCGATTCTTCCTCGTTGGTTTCCAGTAGTTCGTCATACGAGTCCGTCGACGAATCAATCGATTCCCAACGTACTTGGGCCACGGGAACGGATCCGAAATCGCAACCTCCGCTGGCGTTGTGAATCACCAACCGCAACGGTTGATTTCCGGCATCGAGTTGAAACACGTCGTCCATCCGCAGGATGTGCACGGTCGTCGGTTGCAGGGCCTGGATGTCCAACACGATTTGCCGAGGTGCGGCCGGCTCGGCGCCGGGTCGCAGATCGACACTCCTTCCCTCGTAGCCGTCCAGCCGAATGAAGGCAAGGTTCTTGAGCCCCGCCACGGCTGCCGGAATGGCGGGCATCCCTGGTGGCATGTAGATGTTGGCAAGCGCCGAGTTCTCCGCTTCGGCCTCGGCTTCCCAGGCCGCCCACACCGCTGTCGACAATTCGGAAACCACCGCTGCTGTCAAGGCTGGGTCCTCCGAAAGATCGACATCGGGGCCCGCGCGAGCGTGAAGCAGAGCCTGTCGAACTTCGGTGGACAACTCGGGGACTTGCTCATCGAGTGCCTGGGCGAGCGTTCGGGGCGGAAGGTTTCTGGTGGAAATGTGTCGAGGCCGATAGGCTCCACACGGAGTACTGCTGATCTCCATGCTTGTCGTCGCAACAGGTGGTTTCGATGCTCTTGAGTAACTCCGAAGCCACCTTTGTTGCTGACACAGAACGCATGGGTCACGCAGCACATCCCGTGTGCAGGCAGGCTGCCCGACTCTCAGATCCCCTGCCAGATTCCTGGCTCAGTGACACCCAGCGCACGGAAATCGCCCTCGCGCCGCTCCAGGTCGTTGACGCAGAAGAACTCGTCGAGCTGCGGCGGCGCGACCCGCGTGCCCGACAGCATCGAATGCGCCTGGCCGCGGTGGTGCACCTGGTGCTGGTAGAGGTGGGCCAGCAGGCGGTGCAGCGGCTCGCGGTCGATGCGCTGGGTGCGTGGCACCTCGATCACGCGCTCCAGCAGCGCGCCATCGGCCAGCAGCGCGTGGGCGACGGCGAGCAGGCGCTGGTCCATGCGCTGCTGCGCGGCCACCAGTTCGGCGCAGGTCGCGCACGGCTCCTCGGGGTCGAAGAACGAACCGGGGGCGGGGTGCGGTGGGTCGCCGCGCAGGCTGCGCTCGATCGCGTCGAGGTAGTAGTCGTCGACCGTCAGGTTGTGGTTCAGCGTCGCGCGGATCGACGGGAAGAAGCCGGTGCGCGGCGCGCTGAACTCATCCTGCGTCAGTTGCCCGCAGGCCTGCAGCAGCCGGTGGTTGGCCCACGCATTGTTGTGGGCGCTGGCGTAGAGGTGGCGGGCGAGCGAGGTCATGGCGGGAGGTCCGGGCGGTTCAGCGATGTTCCCGCAGCGCGAGCCGTTCGTCCAGCCAGCGCAGCAGGTCGAGCCACATCTGGCGCATCTCGGCGTCGGTCGGCGTGCGGATCGCGCTCGGCAGCTCGATCGTCACCACCGGCACGCCCTTGTGCACGCCGCCGTAGTGGCCGAGCGAGCCGGGGAAGATGCCGACGCGGTCGAGGTAGAGCCGCCCGAGCCGCTGCGGCGGCACGCTCGGGCCGTCGAAATCGAGCACGCCGTACGGCGCGTGCACCGTGACGATCACGTCCGGCTTCCAGCGCTCGATCGTGTCGGTCACGAAACGGGCCTCGGGCTCCGACAGCGCGTTCGGGCCCGGCCAGCGCCGCGGGTCCTTCTTCGTGCGCTTGAGCCAGTAGACCGGCGCGTCGCTGTCCCAGTGCGGCGTCGGGAAGTTGCGGTTCAGGTCGACGCCGTGCGCATTGGTGCGCGTCGGCTTCGGCAGCAGCAGGCCGTCGGGGTTCAGCGCCGGAACGAAGCGCCAGTCCAGGCCGGCGCCGGTGTCGCCGGCCTGGGCGATCCAGTGGAAGACGAGCGCGCTCGACGACAGCTCGTCGCCGTGGATGCCGCCCAGCACCAGCACGCGGCGCGGCGCGGGCGGCGGCGGGTCGTCGGGCAGCAGCAGCGGCTGGGGTGCCGGCACGTCGCGCTGGTAAAGCGCCACGCCCTTCACCGACGCGGCGCCGGACGGCTTCAGCGCGGCACGCTCGCACAGCGCGGTGCCGAGGTTCGGCAGGCGGCGGACCAGCTCGGCGCAGGGCGCCTCGGCCTGCGCCGGCGGCGCGAGCGCCCAGGCCAACATCATGCAGACGCCCTGCAGCGCCCGCCGAATCATCGGGTATCGTGTCATGCTGAACGAGTGTAGGAGCTGCCCGACCCCCTCAAATGAGAGTTGGCGGCGCCTGCCGCCGCCCTCCACAATTCCGGCATGAATGCAATGCTGCGCCCCATGGCACCCAGTTTCTCGGCCCAGGAGTTCCGCGTTGCGCTCGGGATGTTCGCCACCGGCGTCACGATCGTCACCGCGTGCGACCTGCACGGCAACCCGGTCGGCCTGACCGCCAATTCGTTCAATTCGGTGTCGCTGTCGCCGCCGCTGGTGCTGTGGAGCCTGTCGCGGCGCGCCGGATCGATGCCGGCGTTCACGCGCGGCTCGCACTATGCGATCAACATCCTTGCCGCCGACCAGCGCCCGCTGGCCGAGCGCTTCGCCGCGAAAGACGTCGACCGCTTCGCCGGGCTGCGTTTCCGCGAAGGCGTCGGCGGCGCACCGGTGCTCGAAGGCGTGGCCGCGGTGTTCGAGTGCTTCAACCGCAGCCAGTACGAAGAAGGCGACCACGTCATCTTCGTCGGCGAGGTCGAGCGCTGCGAGCGGCGCGAGGGCGCACAACCGCTGATCTATCACGGCGGCCGCTATTTCACCGAGCTGCCTCTCTAACTGGCGTTGCGGCGCCGCGCGAACTCGGCGAACCACGCCACGCTGCCCGCATTCGCCATCGCGTCGAGCTTGAACACCTGCTCGGCCGGCGTGCCCATCAGCAGCTTCTTCACCGGCAGCTCCATCTTCTTGCCCGACAGCGTGCGCGGGATCGCGTCCACCTGGAAGATCTCGTTCGGCACATGTCGCGCCGACAGCGCGCTGCGGATCTCCTGCTTCAGCCGCGCGACCAGCGCCTCGTCGAGCACGCGGCCTTCGCGCAGCACGACGAACAACGGCATCCAGCTCTCGCGCCCCAGGTACTCCAGGTCGACCACCAGGCTGTCGAGCACCTCGGGCAGCGCCTCGACCGCGCGGTACAGCTCGGCCGTGCCCATGCGGATGCCGTGGCGGTTGATCGTCGCGTCGCTGCGGCCGTAGATGATCGCGCCGCCGCGCGGCGTGATGCGCAGCCAGTCGCCGTGGCGCCACACCGCAGGTCTTCCATTCCCTTCGGGGTACATGTCGAAGTAGCTCTCCCGATACCGCTGCCCGTCGGCATCGCCCCAGAAATACAGCGGCATCGACGGCATCGGCCGCGTGCACACCAGCTCGCCGACCTCGTCGACGAGCGCCTGCCCTCGGCCGGTCGCCGGATCGGGCTCGCTCCAGGCCTCGACCGCGGCGCCCAGGCAGCGGCACTGCATCTCGCCTTCGACCACCGGCAGCGTCGGCAGGCCGGCCACGAAGGCGCCGGCGAAATCGGTGCCGCCCGACAGCGAGGTCAGCCACATCGGCCGGTCGGCGACGCGCGGCAGGTGCTGCGCCGCCCAGCGGTACACGTCGGCCGACAGCGGCGAGCCGGTGCTGCCGAGCGCGCGCAGCCGCGCCAGCCCCGGCAGGCGCGCCGGCTCGATGCCGGCCTTCATGCAGCTCGCGAAGAACGCGGCACCGGCACCGAAGAAGGTCGCCTTCGCGTCGGCGACGAAGCGCCACAGCGTGTTCCAGTCGGGCTGCCCGCTGCGCCCCGCCGGGCTGCCGTCGTACAGGCAGATCGTCGTGCCGTTCAGCAGCCCGGCGAGCTGGCAGTTCCACATGATCCAGCCGGTCGCGCTGTACCAGTGGAAGCGGTCGCCGCCCTCGGCGCTCGGGCCCAGGTCGTTGTGCAGGCCCATGAACTTCAGGTGCTCCAGCACGACGCCGCCATGGCCGTGCACGATCGCCTTCGGCAGCCCGGTGGTGCCGCTGGAGTAGACGATCCACAGCGGGTGGTCGAACGGCAGCGGGTCGACCTGCAGCGGCGCGTCGCCGCACAGCAGCGCGTCGAAGTCGTGCCAGCCGGCCGGCAGCGCGTCGCCGAGGTTGCGCCACAGCAGCACGTGCTTCAGCGTCGGCAGCGCCTTCACGAGGTCCTGCAGCAGCGCGAGCCGGTCGTGCGTGTTGYCGCCATGCACATAGCCGTCGCAGCCGACCAGCAGCGTCGGCTCGATCTGCCGGAAGCGGTCGAGCACCGCGACCGGCCCCATGTCGGGCGAGCAGACCGACCACACCGCGCCGAGGCTGGCGGCCGCGAGGAACGCGACCACCGCCTGCGGCGTGTTCGGCATGAAGGCGCAGATGCGGTCGCCGCGCACGATGCCCAGCTGCCGGTAGTGCGCCGCGAGCGAGGCCACCTGGCGGCGCAGCTTCGGCCAGCTCCATTCGAGCAGGCTCGCGCAGTCGCGCAGCCGCTCGTCCTGGAAAACGATCGCCGGATGCCCGGCCGCATGCGCCGCGTCGGCATGGCGGAACACCTGCTGCGCGTAGTTCAGCTGCGCGCCGTCGAACCAGCGCGCGCCCGGCATGCGGTCGTCGGCCAGCACCTGCGTGAACGGCGTCGGCGACTGCAGGCCATAGAACTCCCAGATCGAGCGCCAGAACGCCTCGAGATCGGTGACGGACCAGCGCCACAGCGCGTCGTAGCCTTCGTTGGTGGTCGCATCGAACCGCAGCCCGCGCTCGCGGGCCAGCCAGTCGGTGTAGCGCAGGATCTGGGGTCGCGGTACGGCCATGGTGAACTCACTCAATGCCCAGGTATTGCCAGGTGTCGCGCATGAACGGATGCCTCAGGTGCCCGATCACGCGCCGCTGCAGCACGTCGCTGACGACGGTGTGCACATGCGCCTTGTACGGCATGTACGCCACCAGGATGTTCTTCGCCTCGCGCATCAGCGCCAGCCGCTCGGGCCCGTCGGGCAGCACGTTCTGCCGCTCGAACAGGCGATCGTAGGCCGGCAGCGAGAAGTGCGCATCGTTCGATTCGTTCGCGTTCGGCCCGTAGCCGATGCCGAGGAAGAAGCCGCCGTCCGGCGTGCCCGCCACCCAGCTGAAGCCCCACATCATCAGCTTGCCGGCGCGCCCCATCTTCAGCAGCTCGGGCCAGCTCGCGATGTCGAACGCGATGCGCAGCCCCACCGCCGCCATGCACTTGCGCCACAGCTCGTTGAACTGGCGCTGCCGCTGGTCCGGCCGCGACGCGAGCCGCAGCACCAGCGGGCGGCCGTCGGGCGCCTCGCGCCAGCCGTCGCCGTCGCGGTCGACGTAGCCGTACAGGTCGAGCAGCGCGGCCGCGCGCGCGACGCTCGTTTCGCTCATCGTGCTGCGGTAGTCGTCTTCATAGCCCGAGGTGAACGGCGCGACCACCGACTGCGCCGGGATGCCCTGGCCGTGGCGCAGGTCCTCGAGATCCTGCCGGTTGTCATAGGCCAGGCAGATCGCGCGGCGCAGCGCGACCTTGTCCGGCGCATTGCCGCCGACCACCGGGTCGTCCATGTTGAAGTAGGTCAGCGCCATGTCGGCCAGCGCACTGCGTTGCAGCCGCACGCCCTGGCGCGCGAGGTGCGGCGCGATGCGGTTGCCGGGCGCCGCGATCGGCGTGAACTCCACCGGCAGCTCCAGCACGTCGAGCGCGCCGTTGACGAAGGCGAGCCAGCGCGGCTGCGCCTCGACGATCACGCTGACCTCGATGCGCCCGGCCACCGGCAGGCGCCGGCCGGCCAGCTGGCGCGCGATCTCCTGCGCGGGCGCATCGCCGGGTGCCGGCTCGGCCTCGAAGTGCAGCTCGCGAAAGCGCGGGTTGCGCACGAGCTCGATGCGCGAGCCGCGGCGCCAGGCCGCGAGCATGAACGGGCCGGTGCCCACCGGGTGCGCGGCGATTTCGGCGCCGTAGTGCTCGACCACCTCGCGCGCGACCGCGCCGACCAGCGCGCCCTGCGTGAACCAGTGGTGGAAGCGCGGGTTCGGCTCGGCCAGGCGGATGCGCAAGGTGTAGCGGTCGAGCGCGCGGATGCCTTCCACCTCGCGGTCGTAGTCGAACGGCTTGCCGCTGCGGCGCGCCTGCGCGCGCAGCTCGCTCAGGTCGCGCAGCTTCGCGTTCTCGAACACGTAGATGTTCTCGCAGTTCAGGCGCGGGTCGTAGAAGCGCTTGACGCTGTAGACGTAGTCCTGCGCGACCAGCTCGCGCGGCGTGCCGCCGAAGGCCGGGTCGTCGGCGAAGAAGATGCCGGGGCGGATGCGGAAGGTGAAGGTCTTGAAGTTGTCGCTGATCTCGGGCAGCGCGACGGCGGTGTTCGGGCGCAGCTTGACCGGGCGCGCGAGGTAGTCGTAGGTGAGCGGCGGCTCGAAGATCGCGCTCGCCACCTGCGCGGAGTTGACGTCGGAGATCTGGCACGGATCGAAGCCGGTCTCGGCCACGCTGAAGGCCAGGCGCAGCGTCTTGTCGGCCGCGTCGGCGCGGCGCGGCGCACCGCACGACAACGCCGCCGAGGCGGCAAGCCAGGTGCGGCGCGTCAGCGTCATGCCTGCAGCGCCGCGCCGTTCAGCGGGCGCCCCGCAGGCTGTCGTCGATGTCGAGGTACTGCCAGAAGCGGCTGACGAAGAACGGCCTGCGGTACCCGATCACCCATGGCTGCGTCAGGTCGGTCACGATGCGGTGCACGTTGTACTTGTGCGGCGCCAGCGCCGTCGCGATGCGGTTCGCCTCGTCGAGCAGCGCCAGCCGCTCCGGGCCGTCGCCGATGCTCTGCATGCGCTCGTAGATCTCGTCGAAGCGCGCGTTCTTGAAGCGCCCGAGATTCTGCCCGCCGGAGGCCGGGCCGTACAGCAGCTGCATCGCGTCCTGCACGTCGGGTGTCGATGCGGTGTAGCCGAGCTGCCAGACCATCAGCTGGCCGGCACGCGCCGCCTTCAGGTTCTCCGGCCACTGGGCCGGCTTGATCTCGATGCGCACGCCGATCGCATCCATGTTCTTCTTCCACAGCTCGTCGAACTGGCGCGACAGGCTGTCCGGCGAGGTGGCGTACTGGATCACGAGCGGGCTGCCGTCGGGCATCTCGCGCCAGCCGTCGCCGTTGCGGTCGACGTACCCGTACATGTCGAGCAGCGCCTTCGCGCGCGGCACGTTGTAGTCGCTGTTCTCGGTCTTGTAGTTCGGGTCGTAGCCGAAGGTGGCGGGCGCCACCATGCTCTGCGCCGGGATCGCCTGGCCGCGGCGCACGCCGGCGATCTCGCGCGGCACGTCGGTGGCCAGCCGGATCGCGCGGCGCAGCGCGACCTTCTCGGGCGTGTAGCCGCCGACGACCGGGTCTTCCATGTTGAAGTAGTACAGCGTGCGGTCGGGGTTGACGACGCGCTGCATCCGGATGCCGCGCTTGGCCAGGTTCGGCGCCAGCTTGCCGTTCGGCGCCGCCTGGTTCGCGAACTCCAGCGGCACCGAGATCAGGTCGATCTCGCGGTTCAGGAAGGCCAGCCAGCGCGGCTGGCTCTCCTCGATGATCGACAACTCGACACGGTCGATCATCGGCAGCCGCCGGCCCTTGAAGCGCTGCAGCAGCGCCTGGCCCTCGGCGTCGTCGGCATTCGGCTCGGCGTCGTAGAAGGCCTCGTGGTAGCCGGGGTTGCGCTCCAGCACGATCTGCGAGCTGCGCCGCCATGACGCGAGCCGGAACGGCCCGGTGCCCACCGGGTGCGCGGAGATCTCGCTGCCGTAGTGCTCCACCACCTCGCGCGCGACCGCGCCGTACAGGCTGCTGTCGGCCAGCGTGTAGAGCAGGCGCGGGCGCGGGCTCTTCAGCTTGACCTGCAGCGTGTAGCGGTCGAGCGCGCGCAGGCCTTCGACCGGCTTGTCGTAGTCGAACGGCGTCTTCTTCGCGATCGCCTGCTGGCGCAGTTCGTCCAGGCCGACGAAGCCCTGGTCGTTCATGTCGGAGTAGGCCGGGCTCGCGTTGGCGGGGTCGAAGAAGCGCTTGATCGCATACGCGAAATCCTGCGCCACCAGCTCGCGCCGCTGGCCCTTGAAGGCCGGGTCGTCCTGGAAGTAGACGCCCGGGCGGATGCGGAAGGTGTAGGTGCGGAAATCCTCCGACACCTCGGGCATCGCGGCCGCCGCCTCGGGCCGCACCTTGAACGGGCGGGCCAGGTAGTCGTAGCGGACCAGCGCCTCGAACAGGTGCGTGGTCACGTAGCGCGAGTACAGGTCGCTGATCTTCACCGGATCGAACCCGGTCTCGGCGGCCACGAAGGCCCAGCGAAAGGTCTTCGCGAACGGCGCGCCGGTGGGCGGCGCCGAAGCGGCCTGCGGTTGTGCGGCGGCGTGGCCGGCGGTGGCGGCCACGGCCGCCAGCGCGGCAGCGGCGATCAGGAGGAGGCGTCGGATCATGGGGCAGTGCGCGCTTGCTCGAGCGCGGTGTCGATGTCGAGGAATTTCCAGAACTCGCGGATGAACGGGTTGCGGCGGTAGCCCAGCACCCAGGGGTGCATCAGGTCGGTGGCGATGCGGTGCGCGCTGATCTTGTACGGCAGGTAGGCCACCATCAGCTTGCTCGCCTCGCGCAGCACCGCCTCGCGCTCGGGGCCGTCGGGCATGCGGCCCTGCTTCTCGAACAGCGCGTTGAAGGCCGGCAGGTCGAAGCGCGAGTGGTTGGCGCCGCCCTTGTTCGGGCCGTACGCGAGCGCGAGGAAGGTGTCGGCATCCGGCGTCGTCGCGCTCCAGGCCACGCCCCACATCATCAGCTTGCCGGCGCGCGAGGCCTTCAGGTTCTCCGGCCACTTCGCGGTCCTGAAGACCATGCGGATGTTGACCGCGCGCATGCTCTTGTCCCACAGCTCGACGAGCTGGCGGCTCAGCTGGTCGGGCTGGGTCGAGTATTCGATCAGCAGCGGGCTGCCGTCGGGCAGGTCGCGCCAGCCGTCGCCGTCGCGGTCGACATACCCGTAGGTGTCGAGCAGCGCGCGCGCCCGGTCGGGGTCGTAGTCGCTCATCTCGGTCTTGACCGTCGGGTCGTAGCCGTACACGGCGGGGGCGATCGCGGTCTGCGCCGGAATCGCCTGGTTCTTGCGCGCGATCTGCAGCTCGGCCGGCGTGTTGTAGGCCAGCGAGATCGCACGCCGCAGCGCCACCTTCTCGGGCGTGTAGCCGCCGACCACCGGGTTTTCGTGGTTGAAGAAGCCGGCGATCACCGCATCGACCAGCGGCGCCTGGTCCATCTGGATGCCCTGCTTCGCGAGGTTGGGCGCAAGGCGGTTGCGCGGGATCGCGATGCCCGAGAACTCGGCCGGCAGCCGGTCGAGGAAATCGCTCTGGCGGTTCAGGAAACTCAGCCAGCGCGGCTGCGTCTCCTCGATGATCGAGATCTCGACGCGGTCGAGCATCGGGATGCGCTTGCCCTTCATCGCGCGGGCGATGGCCTGCGAGCGCGGGTCGTCGGCGGGCGCCTCCTCGTCGTAGCGCAGCTCGCGGAAGCCGGGGTTGCGCTCCAGCACGATCAGCGAGCTGCGGCGCCAGTCGGCGAGCCGGAACGGGCCGGTGCCCACCGGGTGCGCCATGATCGCCGTGCCGTAGAACTCGACCACCTCGCGCGCCATCGCGCCGAACGCGCCGGCGTCGGTCATGATCTGCTGGTGGAAGCGCGGCGACGGCTCGGCCAGCTTGACCTGGAAGGTGTAGCGGTCGAGCGCGCGCAGGCCGTCGACCTCGCGGTCGTACGGGAACGGCTGCTTCGAAGCGATCACCTGCTGTCGCAGCTCCGACAGCCCGAGCAGCTTCGCGTTCTCGAGCAGGTACAGGTTGGGGCTCTTCCACTGCGGGTCGTAGTGGCGCTTCAGCGTGTAGACGTAGTCCTGCGCGACCAGTTCGCGGCGCCGGTCCTTGAAGGCGGGGTCGTCCTGGAAGTACGTGCCCGGCTTCAGGCGGAACGTGAAGGTCTTGAAGTCGTCGCTGATCTCCGGCAGCGCCGCCGCGGTGTTCGGCTTCATGCGGACCGGCCGCGCGAGGTAGTCGAAGGTCAGCGGGGTCTCGAAGATGCCGGCGGTGACGGTGCGCGAATAGAGATCGCTCAGCTGCACCGGGTCGAAGCCGGTCTCGGCGACCGGGAAGGCATAGCGAAGCACCTTGGGCGCTGGGGCCGCCGGCTGCGCGGGTGCCGCGGCCGAGGCGAGGAAGGCAAGCAAGGCGAGCAGCCAGGCTGCGCCGCGTCRGATCATGGTCACGAACTCCTGGTGGGAGGGCACGCCGCCGGCGCTCGTGGCGCGGCGGCATGCCGAAGGCGCGAAGTCTAGGGCCTGCCCGGGGCCGCTGGCCTCCGGGCTTGCCCCGGCCTGCACGCGGGGAACTTCCGATCGGCATGCAAGTTGCGTGCGCTGCGAAGTTCCTGAGGGCAAACGCGGGGAAGGGGGCTTCGGACCGGGCCTTAGACTCGCGCCTGCCCAGATTCCGGCATGTGCCGCCTCCCGACCCGGGCCGGCGGGGCGGGCCGGTCCTCTTTTCTCGACCCGAGACGCTCACGACGATATGGCGGCCTACCTGATACGGCGCCTGTGGCAAATGATCCCGACCTTGATCGGGGTGGTGCTGCTGGTGTTCTTCCTCTTCAAGTACTTCGGTGGCGACCCCGCCGAAATCCTCGGCGGCCTGAACGCCACCCCGCAGCAGGTGGATGCGATCCGCGAGCAGCTCGGGCTGAACAAGCCGGTGTGGCAGCAGCTGCTGATCTACTTCCGCAGCATCGTGACGCTGGACTGGGGCCACAGCTGGGCCACGCAGGAAGCCGTCAGCAACATCTTCGCGACCCGCGCACCGGCCACGCTGACGGTGATGCTGCCGATCCTCGCGCTCGACACGCTGCTCGCGCTGCCGATCGCGATGTGGGTGGCCTACCGGCGTGGCTCGCTGGCCGACCGCAGCATCATGGTGATCTCCACCATCGCGCTGTCGGTCTCGTTCCTGGTCTACATCATCGTCGGCCAGTACGTGTTCGGCTTCCAGCTCGGCTGGTTCCCGGTGCAGGGCTGGAGCGACAGCACCTGGACCAACCTCGTGACTTACGTGCCGCTGCCGGTGCTGCTGGCGCTGCTGGTGGGCCTCGCGCCGCAGACGCGGCTGTACCGCACCTTCTTCCTCGACGAGCTCGGCCACGACTACGTGCGCACCGCGCGCGCCAAGGGCATGACCGAGCGCACGGTGCTGTTCAAGCACGTGCTGCGCAACGCGATGATCCCGATCGTGACCAACATCGCACTGGCGCTGCCGGGCGTGTTCGTCGGCTCGTTCCTGATCGAGGTGTTCTTCTCGATCCCGGGCCTGGGCCGCGAGATCATCCTCGCGGTGAACCGCAGCGACTACCCGGTGATCCAGGCCGTCACCGTCTACCTGGCGATGCTGACGATGCTGGTGAACCTGGGCGCGGACATCCTCTACAAGCTGATCGATCCCCGGGTGGTCCTCAAATGAGCGCGGTGCTTTCTCCTGCAGGGCTGCCTGCACGGCAATCGATGGGCGTCTGGCAGGCCGCCTGGAAGCGGCTGCGGGCGGACCGTGTCGGCATGGTGTCGATGGTGGTGGTGGCGGCGTTCGCGCTGCTGGTGCTGCTGGGGTCGGTCGGGCTGCTGGCGCGCGGCTGGCAGAAGGAAGTGGGCGTGCCGAATGCGCCGCCGACCTTCATGGGGCCGGCGGCCGCGGTGGAGCAGAGCGCGATCCCGGTGCCGAAGGGGCCGAACGTCGATCTCTCGGCGGTCGACCCGCTGGCGCCGCGCTACAAGGAGTGGGACGAGCGCGCCGCGAAGTTCAAGACCGAGGACAGCGTCAAGCGCGAGACGCTGCCGTTCGGCGGCGACCGCATCGGGCGCGACGTGCTGACCAAGGCGCTGAAGGGCACGCAGACCTCGGTGTTCGTCGGCCTGCTGGCGGCCATCGTGGCCAGCGTGATCGGCACGCTGCTGGGCGCGCTGGCGGGCTTCTTCGGCGGCAGGATGGGCGACTTCCTCGAGTGGCTGTACAGCGTGTTCACGTCGATCCCGGACATCCTGCTGATCCTGTCGTTCGCGGTGATCTTCGGGCGCGGCATCGGCAGCGTGGCCATCATCCTCGCGCTGGTCGGCTGGACCGGCATGTACCGGCAGGTGCGGGCCGAGTTCCTGAAGCATTCGGTGCGCGAATACGTGCGCTCGGCCGAGGCGATCGGTGCGTCGGCGGCGTCGCGCATGTTCCGGCACATCCTGCCGAACATCAGCCACGTGATCCTGGTGCGCATGTCGCTGCTGGTGGTGGGCTTCATCAAGTTCGAGGTGATCCTGTCGTACCTCGGGCTGGGCGTCGGTGTCGACGACGTGTCGTGGGGCACGATGCTGGCCGAGGCGCAGAGCGAGCTGATCCTCGGCTACTGGTGGCAGCTGGTGGCGGCGACCGCGTTCATGGCGGTGTTCGTGACGGCGTTCTCGCTGTTCGCCGATGCGTTGCGCGATGCGCTGGATCCGAAGCTGCGGGGACTGGAATGAGCCTGTTGACGATCAAGGACCTGCGCGTGTCGTTCCGCGTGGGCCACGAGGGTGGGGTGGTGCAGCGTACGCAGGCCGTGGGCCGTGAGATCGACGGGCAGTCGGTCGGCGTCAGCTTCGACGTGCCGGAGAACACCACGGTGGCGCTGGTCGGCGAGTCGGGCTCGGGCAAGAGCGTGACCGCGATGTCGATCCTGAACCTGCTGCCGAGCAATGCCGAGCGGCAGGGCGCGATCGGCTTCCTGGGCCGCGACCTGCTGGCCGCGACGCTGCCCGAGCTGCAGGCGCTGCGCGGCAAGGACATCGCCTGCGTGTTCCAGGATCCGATGAGCTCGCTGAACCCGGTGTTCACCGTCGGGCAGCAGCTGGTGGAGCCGCTGGTGCGCCACCTGGGGCTCTCGCGCAAGCAGGCGCTGGCGCGTGCCGAGGCGCTGCTGGTCGAGGTGGGCCTGCCGGAGCCGAAGCGGCGGCTGGCGGCCTATCCGCATGAACTGTCGGGCGGACAGCAGCAGCGCGTGATGATCGCGATGGCGCTGTCGTGCGAGCCGAAGCTGCTGATCGCCGACGAGCCGACGACGGCGCTCGACGTGACGATCCAGCGCCAGATCCTGGAACTGCTCGCGAAGCTGAAGACGCAGCACCGCATGAGCATGCTGTTCATCACGCACGACCTGGGCGTGGTCGGCGAGATTGCCGACCAGGTGGTGGTGATGCGCCAGGGCACGGTGCGCGAGCAGGGATCGGTGGCGGAGATCTTCGCTGCGCCGCGCGACCCGTACACCAAGGCGCTGCTGGCCTGCCGGCCGACGCTTGCGCAACGCGGTGCGCGGCTGATGGTGATCGACGACCACATCGCCGGCCGCGCGGCGGCGGCACCGCCGGCACCGAAGGACGCGCTGGCGCCGATCGTGATCGATGCCAGCAACCTGACGAAGAGCTTCTGGCTGCGCAGCGGCGTGTTCGGCCGCAAGGAGTTCCGCGCGGTGAAGGGCGCGAGCTTCACGCTGCGGCGCGGGCACACGCTGGGCGTGGTCGGCGAATCGGGATCCGGCAAGACGACGATGGGGCTGACGCTGCTGCGCCTGCACGAGGTGAACGGCGGGCCGGTCGGCGGCAAGGTGATGTTCGACGGGCAGGACCTGCTGGCGCTGAGCCGGCGCGAGCTGCTGCCGATGCGCCGGCGCATCCAGGTGGTGTTCCAGAACCCGTATGCGTCGCTGAACCCGCGCTTCACGATCGGGCAGACGCTGACCGAGCCGATGGCGATCCACGGCATCGGCGCCGATGGCGCAGAGCGCGAGCAGCGCGCGCGGGCGCTGCTGAACAAGGTCGGGCTGGACGACAGCGCGATGCACAAGTACCCGCACGAGTTCTCCGGCGGCCAGCGCCAGCGCGTGGCGATCGCGCGCTGCCTGACGCTGGACCCGGAGGTGCTGGTGCTCGACGAGGCGGTCAGCGCGCTCGACGTGTCGGTGCAGGCGCAGGTGCTGAACCTGCTGAAGGACCTGCAGGACGAGCTGGGCCTCGCCTACATCTTCATCAGCCATGACCTGGCGGTGGTGCGCTTCATGGCCGACGAGGTGCTGGTCATGAAGGACGGCGAGGTCGTCGAGCAGGCGAGCGTCGCGCAGATCCTGGAGCAGCCGCAGCAGGAGTACACGAAGCGCTTGCTGGGGGCGATTCCGCGCGGCTACGGCGCCGCGAGGGCGGCGTAGCCGCCCTTCATCGGTAGCGCTTCACGATCGCCTGGTAGGAGCCGTCCGCCCTCATCTGGTCGATGGCGTCAGCGATCCGCCTGGCGATCTCCTTCGGGAAACCGTGGGATGCGGCGACCCAGGACACCTTGACCGGCCCCAGGCGGGGGCCGTACTTCAGTTCGGTGGGGTCGAAGCCGGCTTGCCGGTACACGCCGTGCGCCATCAGGTCCGTCGTCATCCACGCGCCGATGCGTCCCAGCTTCAGTTTCCGGGCATTCGTCAGGTCGTCGTCGGTTTCCTCGACATACGGCAATGCCGCATGTTCCGCCTCGTCCTTGAAGCTGGTGCCGCGGACATAGCCCACGACCAGCGTCCGCGCCTCTTCGATGGAAGAGGGCGGCGTGGCGAGGGTCACGAAGACCGTATGGAACTCCAGCACCGGTGCAACCCATTGATACTGCGCTTCGCGCCCGGGCGTGCGGGTGAACGGAATGATCAGCACGTCGTTCCCGGCCTGGGTTTCCAGTTGCGCCCGCTGCCACGGCAGGAAACTGAACGCCGGTGAAATGCCCGCCCGCCGGCAGGCCTCGCGGACCACCTCCAGCACGACGCCGCCCGGCTGGCCGCCCGCCTGGGTCGTCAGCGGCGGGAACTCGGCAGCCACCACCCGGATGGCCTGCCCGGCCGCGCCGGACGGCACGAGCAGCGATGCCAGCAGTGCCAGCACGCCAACGCCCTGGATCGTCGTTCTTCGCATGCGGGAACTCCTCTCGCTTGTCGGCTCGCTCGGCATTGTCTTAACATCGAAACGTATACACCATTTCAGTCCTCCGCTGGCAGCGCTTCATGCGCCGGAGGTCGTGCGAAGCGCGGTGGAGCAACAACCGACATGGCGTTGCGATTTCGGGTGATCCCGCGGGCCGGCAGCTTGCACAGCAAGCTGATGCTGGCGCTGGCGATCCTGGTCGCGCTGGTGGCGCTCGCTGCGGCCTATGTGCTGATCGAACGCGAGCGCGAGCGTCGGTTCCTGGAGCTGGAGGGCCGGGCCGCGCGCATTGCCGAACTGTTCAGCCGCTCGCTGGCCTACCCCCTCTGGAACGTCGACCATGCCGCGATCGACAGCCAGCTCGCGGCGCTGGCCCCCAATCCGGAGGTCGCCCAGTTCAGCGTCACGACGGTCGGCGACGGCACGGTGTCCGCGGTGACCCGGATCCAGTCGCGGGACCTGGTCAACCCGATCGTGCGCGTGCAGTCGATCGAGTACGCGCCCCCTGGCGGTGCCCGGCAGAAGATCGGGGAAGTCCGTGTCGTGCTGACGCGCGCGGTGGTCGAGGCGGCCATCGCCACGGCCCGCCGGACCATTCTCGCGCTGGTCGCCGCGATCGTGGCCGTGCTGTATGCAGCGACCTTCCTGCTGCTCAGGCGCATGGTGAGCGCGCCCATCCAACGCCTGGAGGCGACGGTGGATCGAATCGCCATCGGTGACATGGACGCGCGCTGTGCGGTCGAATCGAGCGACGAACTGGGCCGGCTGGCCCTGCGCGTCAACGCGATGGCGGACCGGCTGCGCGACTCCGCCCGGCAATTGCGCGACAGCGAGGCGACCTACCGGGGGATCTTCGAGAATTCGCTGGAGGGCATCTTTCACCTGGACCGGTCGGGGAGCCTGCATGACGCCAACGCGGCGCTGGCCCGGCTGATGGGCTACGCCACGCCCGTCGAGCTGATGGCGGCCGTGAACGATGCACCGCCCGCCCGCCGGCCCCTGTTCACGCCGGACCAGACGGCCTCGCTGTTCGCCGCACTCGAACGCGACGGCGAGATCGCCGGCATGGAACTGCAACTGACGCGCGCCGACGGCAGCCCGGTCTGGGTCCAGCTCAACGCGTGGCAGCAAGGCGGCGGGCCGGCCGGATGCCACGGGCTGGTCAGCGACATCACGTCACGCAAGCGGACACTCGAGGACTTGCGCAGCCATCGCGACCACCTGGAGGAGGCGGTGCGCGAGCGCACCGCGGAACTGGACGAAGCGATGCAGCGGGCCGAGGTCGCGAACCAGGCCAAGAGCGAATTCCTCGCCAACATGAGCCACGAGATCCGCACGCCGATGAACGTGATCCTCGGCATGTCGCGCCTGGCGCTGCAAGGCGACCTCGATCCGCAGCAGCACAACTACATGCGCAAGGTGCACCGATCCGCCGAATCGCTGCTGCGCATCATCAACGACATCCTCGACTTCTCGAAGATCGAAGCCGGCAAGCTCGACATGGAGGTCCTGACGTTCGACCTCGGCAACGTGATGGACGACCTCGCGAACCTGGTCGGCATGAACGCCGAGGAGAAGGGCCTGGAGCTGGTGTTCGCGTTGCCGCAGGACCTGCCCGCCATGCTCGTGGGAGACCCCTGGCGGCTGGGGCAGGTGCTGATCAACCTGGGCAACAACGCGGTCAAGTTCACCGAACGGGGCGAGGTCGTCGTGGCCGTCGAGGTGATCGAACGCGATGCGAGCTCGGTGCGCCTGCGCTTCGAGGTGCGCGACACCGGCATCGGCATCACGCCCGAGGATCAGCAGCGGCTGTTCAAGCCGTTCTCGCAGGCCGACTCATCGACGAGCCGCCGCTTCGGCGGCACCGGGCTGGGCCTTGCGATCAGTCAGCACCTGGTGCACATGATGGAAGGAGAACTCGGGGTCGACAGCACGCCCGGGCGCGGCAGCCGGTTCCACTTCAGTGCGCGCTTCGGCCTCGGGGCTGAACCTGCCACCCACGACGCGGCTGCGCAGGACGGCGGCCTGCCGGGTGCCCGGATGCTCGTCGTCGACGACAACGGCGCCGCGCGCGAGATCCTGGTGCAGATGGCCGGCGCGCTCGGGCTGCGCGCGTCGGACGCGCGCGGGGGCCACGAGGCCATCGACGCGGTCGCGGCGGCGGATGCACGCGGCGAGCCCTTCGACCTGCTCCTGCTCGACTGGAAAATGCCGGGCATGAACGGCGTCGACTGTGCCAGGCAGCTGGCGCGCATGCCGCTGGCGCACCCGCCACCCACCCTGCTGATGGTCACCGCCTTTTCCCGCGATGAAGTGGCGCGCCTGCTGGCGACCGAGCGGCTCGGCGTGGCGGCGACGCTGACCAAGCCGGTCACGCCTTCGACGTTGCTGGACGCCTGCCTGCAGGTGCGGGGCGTGCCGCGGCCGCATGCCCTGCGAAGCGGACTGCGCGAAGAAGCGCTGCAAGGCCACTGCGCCGCCCTGGCCGGCACGCGCGTGCTGCTGGTCGAGGACAACCCGTTCAACCAGGAGCTGGCGAGTGACCTGCTGGGCCGCGCGCGGATCGAGGTCCAGGTGGCGAACAACGGCCGCGAAGCCATCGGGATGCTGGCGCGCGAACGCTTCGACGCGGTGCTGATGGACTGCCAGATGCCGGTGATGGATGGTTATGCGGCCACGCGCGAATTGCGCAGCGACCCGGCGTGGCGCGACCTGCCGATCATCGCGATGACGGCCAACGCGATGGTCGGCGACCGCGAGAAGGTGCTGGCGGCCGGGATGAACGACCACATCGCCAAGCCGATCGACGTGGTCGACATGTTCGCCACGCTGGCGCGCTGGGTCCGGCCAGGCGCTGCCGGGGCGGGCCACGGTTTCCCGGGCATCGAGAGCGCTGCTGCGCTGGCCGCGCTGATGGGCGACGAGCGACTCTATCGGCGCCTGCTGGGCAAGTTCAGGGATCGGGAAGCCGGCTTTGCGGCGCGTTTCGGCGCTGCCCGTGCGGCGCACGACATGACCACGGCCACGCGCCTGGCCCACGACCTGAAGAGCGTGTCCGGCACGCTGGGGGCGACGGCCGTGTGCGCGGTCGCCGGGGCGCTGGAACATGCCTGCTCGAACGGAGCCGGCCCGGCGGACCTCGACGCGCTGCTCGCGGCGGTGGTCGAGCGTCTCGACCCGGTGCTCGCCGGCCTGCGCTCGCTCGAGGCCGCGCCTTCCCGCCCTGCCGACAGGCCCTAGAACCGCACGCGCAGCCCGGCCGCGACGCTGGTGCCGTTCTCGGCGTTCGTCAGCCGGTCGCTCATCACCACCGCATACGCATCGGTCAGCTTCGACAGCGCATGGTCGTAGCCGAGCGTGACGGTGCGGTTCTTCACCTCGCCCGGGTTGAAATCGGCATTCGCCTGGCCGTACTGCGCCACGACCTTGCCGAGCGCGCCCACCGGCACCGCGACCCCCAGACCGTAGATCGTCGACTTCGTGTCGACCGTCGCCCGCGTCTTCACGCGCGTGGCCTGCGCATACAGCTTCGCGACGCTGAAGTCGTACGAGCCGCCGAACTGCAGCGTCTCCTGGCGCTCGAAGCCGGCCGGCACCGCGGCCAGGCCGTTCTTCACCTGCTGGTACGCGATCGTCGCGCCCCAGGTGTCGGTCAGCAGCACCCAGTTGCCGCCGATGTTGCGGCCGGTCGCGCCGGGCGCGCCTTCGCCCAGGTTGGCGATCAGGCCGACGTTGTAGCCTTCGGTGTTCGAGGTGTTGTAGAGCAGCGAGTTGTTCCAGGCCGTGTCGCCCTGGAAAGCAAGGCCGGTGCTCGGCGCGAACACCTGGCGGATGCTCGGCGAGGAGCCGAACGAATCGCCGATCGCGTTGAACGACAGCGTCGAGACGAACAGCGGCGTCGTGTTGCGCCCGAGCGTGCTGGTGCCGAAATCGCCCTGGACGCCGACATAGGCATTGCGCCCCCAGAACGCCTCGCCGTTGGCACGGCCGGCCGCGCCGGTGTCGGCGCGCAGGTAGTGCTCGAGCGCGAACTTCACCTTCAGCGTGCCGCCGAGGTCCTCGGCGCCCTTGAAGCCCAGGAAGCTGGACGTCATCTTGCCGCTCTCGGCGCGCAGCGTGCGTTGCGCACCGGCATCCTGGAAGCGTCCGGCGGACATGTCGAGCAGCCCGTACAGCGTGACGGACGAAGCTGGCGATGAAGCGGTTTGCGCGGAAGCGGCTGCAGGCAGCGTGAGGGCGACCGCGGCAGCGGCCAGGCAGGACAGACGACGGTTCATGCAGCGGAACTCCGGCAGGGACGTTGGATGGATTCGGAAAAAGGCCCGTCAGGATAAACCCGGACGCGTGTGCGGCCGGTCACACCCCGTTTCGTTGACGCCACATCGGCGCGCCCGTGGCCGGCCCAGAATGGGGACCGACACCGGAGCACCCGATCCATGGACTTGAACGTCAACGGCCAGACGCTGCCCCTGCCGCCCGAGGCCGTGGCGCCCGACATGCCCTTGCTGTGGGTGCTGCGCGACGTGCTGATGCTGACCGGCACCAAGTTCGGCTGCGGCGTCGCGGCCTGTGGTGCCTGCACGGTGCACGTGGATGGCCAGGCGGTGCGCTCGTGCGTGACGCCGCTCTCGGCCGTGCAGGGCAAGCCGGTGCGCACCATCGAGGCGCTGGGCGCGCCCGGCCGGCCCCACCCGCTGCAGCAGGCGTGGATCGCCCACCAGGTGCCGCAATGCGGCTACTGCCAGAGCGGCATGCTGATGGCGGCCGCCGACCTGCTGGCGAAGAACCCGTCGCCCAGCGATGCCGACATCGATGCGGCCATCACCAACCTGTGCCGTTGCGGCACCTACCCGCGCATCCGCGACGCGATCAAGGGGGCGGCCGCCGCGCTGCGTGGCGACGCCCCGCGGCAGGACAAGGGCAGCGAGGCGCGCGCATGAAGCGGCGCAGCCTGTTGCTGAGCGCGCTGGCCGGCGGCGGCGCGCTGCTGGTCGGCTGGAGCGCGCTGCCGCCGCGCAACCGCATCGGCACGTCGCACCTGCTGCCGGATGCCGACGGCGGCGTGACGCTGAACGGCTGGATCCGCATCGAGCCCGACGGCCAGGTGCAGCTCGCGATGGCGCGCAGCGAGATGGGCCAGGGCGTGCACACCGCGCTCGCGATGCTGGTGGCCGACGAACTCGACACCCCGCTGTCGCGCGTGAAGCTGGTGCAGGCCGCGCCGCAGTCGCTGTACGGCAACGTCGCGATGTTCGTCGGCGCGCTGCCCTTCCATCCCGACGACACCGAGCCCGGCCGCGAGACCGCGACCGTCAAGGCGGGCCAGTGGATGGTGAGCAAGTTCGCGCGCGAGCTGGGGGTCAGCGTGACCGGCGGCTCGTCGAGCGTCGCCGACGCGTGGGACGTGCTGCGCCTGGCCGCGGCCACCGCACGCGCGCAGCTGCTGGGCGCGGCGTCGCTGCAATGGAAGCTGCCGCGCGCCGAGCTGCAGGTGCATGGCGGCATCGTCAGCCATGTGTCGGGTCCGCATGCGCATTTCGGCGAGCTCGCGAAGCTGGCCGCGGCGACGCCGATCGGCGACGTGCGCACCAAGGACCCGAAGGACTGGACGCTGATCGGCACGCCCGCGCCGCGCACCGACCTGGCCGCCAAGGTGGACGGCAGTGCGCGCTTCGGCCTCGACGTGCGCCAGCCGGGCCAGCTCTATGCGGTGGTGCGCCACTGCCCGATGCTCGGCGGCAGCCCGCAGCGCGTGAAGGTCGAGGCGGCGATGCAGCTGCCCGGCGTGCAGCGCGTCGTGCGGCTCGGGCCGTATGCCGGCTCGACGGCGGCGGTGGCCGTCGTCGGCCGCAGCACCTGGCATGCGCGGCGCGGTGCGCAGGCGCTGGAGATCGACTGGGCGCCGCCGCCGGCCGGCGGGGCCGACACGAAGCGCATCGACGAGGCGCTGGAGCAGGCCGCGCGCGAGGCCGCGCACAGCGGCGGCGGCTTCGCGTTCCACACCCGCGGCGACGTGCAGCAGGCGCGCACCGGCGCCGCGCGGCAGATCGAGGCGCTGTACCGCGCCCCCTACCTCGCGCATGCGCCGATGGAGCCGATCAACTGCACGGCGCGCGTGCACGACGGCGGCGTCGAGCTGTGGGTGCCGACGCAGGTGCCCGACATGGCGCGTGAGATCGCGGCCCGCGTGGCCGGCGTGCCGCTCGAGGCCGTCACGCTGCACGTCAGCTACCTGGGCGGCGGCTTCGGGCGGCGGCTCGACGTCGACTTCGTCGCGCAGGCGGTGCGCATCGCGATCGAATGCGGCGGGCACCCGGTGCAGCTGGTGTGGCCTCGCGAAGAGGACATCGCGCACGATTTCTACCGCCCGGCCGGCGTCGCGCTGATGCAGGCGAGCCTGGACGCCAAGGGCATGGTCTCGGGCCTGTCGATCACCTCGGCCGGCGACGCGATCACGCCGCGCTGGATCGAGCGCGTGCTGCCGGCGCTGGCCGGGCCGGTCGACACGCCGGACAAGAGCGCGGCCGAGGGCCTGTACGACCTGCCGTACGGCATCTCGCACCAGCGCATCGCGCAGGTCGCCACGCACAGCGGCGTGCCGGTGGGCTACTGGCGCTCGGTCGGGCATTCGCACCATGCGTTCTTCAGCGAATGCTTCATCGACGAGCTGGCCGAGGCGGCGCACCAGGACCCGGTGGCGTTCCGGCTCGGCCTGCTGGCCGACATGCCGCGCCATGCCGCGGTGCTGAAGCTCGCTGCCGCGAAGTCGGGCTGGGGCCGGCCGCTGCCGGTGGGCCAGGCGCGCGGCGTGGCGCTGCACGAGAGCTTCGGCAGCATCGTCGCGCAGGTGATGGAGGTGTCGCTGGCCGATGGCCGGCCGCGCATCCACCGCGTGGTCTGCGCGGCCGACATCGGCACGGTGGTGAACCCGGGCATCGTCGCGCAGCAGATGGAGAGCGGCGTGATCTTCGGCCTCTCGGCGGCGCTGTACGGCCGCATCGACATCGAGGGCGGCGCGGTGAAGCAGCGCAACTTCCCGGATTACAAGGTGCTGACGCTGGCCGAGTGCCCGCGCATCGAGACCCACCTGGTGCCGAGCAGCCGCGCACCCGGCGGCATGGGCGAGCCCGGCACGCCGCCGGCGGCCCCGGCGCTGGCGAATGCGCTGTATGCGCTGACGGGCAAGCGGCAGCGTGCGCTGCCGCTGGTCCTGTAGCGTCAGGGGCGCTTTTCCGCCTGCGCCACTGCGCGCAGCAAGGCCTGCCGCAAGCGGTGCGCATCGATCGGCTTCGTCAGGAACTCGTTCATTCCCGCGGCCAGCGCCTGGTCGCGCTCGGACACCAGCGCGGCCGCCGTCAGCGCGATGATCGGCAGCTCGTCGGCCGGGTGCCGCTCGCGCAGCTGCCGTGCCGCCTCATGGCCGCTCAGCCGCGGCATCTGCACGTCCATCAGCACCGCATCGAACAGCCGGCCGTCGTCGACCGAGCGCCGCACCGCCGCCAGCGCCTCCAGCCCGTCGACGGCCTGCACCACGTCGATGCCCCACTGCTCCAGCATCGCGACGCCGATCATCATGTTGACCGGGTTGTCCTCCACCATCAGCACGTGCGCGCCGGCCAGCGATGCGGTGTCGAGCGATTCGGCATCGGTGCCGACCTCGCGCGCCGGCGTGGCCGGCAGCGGCAGCGCGGCCCAGAAGCGGCTGCCGCGGCCCGGCGCGCTCTCGACGCCGACGCGCCCGCCCATCAGCGTCGCCAGCTCCTTGCAGATCGACAGCCCCAGGCCGGTGCCGCCGAAGCGCCGCGTCGTCGACGAATCGGCCTGCGTGAACGGCTGGAAGAGCCGCTGCTGGGTCGCCTCGTCGATGCCGGGGCCGGTGTCGAGCACCGCGAGCTGCACCAGGCCGTCGCTGCCGACCGAAGCGTCCAGCGTCACGTGGCCGCGCTCGGTGAACTTGATGCCGTTGGTCAGGTAGTTGCTGAGGATCTGCCGCACCCGCACCGGGTCGCCGAGCACCGTGCCCGGCACCTCGGGCGTCATCGCGAGCCGCAGCGACAGCCCGCGCGCCTGCGCGAGCGACTGGTAGGCGCGGTGCACCGCCACCAGCAGCCCGCGCAGGTCGAAGGCCACCGCCTCGACGCTGAGCTTGCCGGCCTCGATCTTCGACAGGTCGAGGATGTCGGAGATGATGCTCGCGAGGTTCTGCGCGCTGTCCTGGATCTGCGCCAGGTACTGGTCGCGGCGCAGCGCGTCGAGCCCCGGGCGCATCGCGAGCCGCGCCAGGCCCAGCAGCCCGTTCAGCGGCGTGCGGATCTCGTGGCTGGTGTTCGCGAGGAACGCGCTCTTGGCCTGGTTGGCGGCCTCGGCCACGTCGCGCGCATGGGCCAGCGCCTGCTCGAAGGCGCGCCGTTCGGTCACGTCCTCGGCGATCCAGATCGTGCCGCCCTGGCTCGGGTGCGTCGGGTCCACCGCCTGCGCGAGCAGGCGGCACAGGAAGCTGCTGCCGTCGCCGCGCCGCATCATGCGTTCGACCTCCACCGGCTCGCCCTGCGCCAGCCGCGGGCCGACCAGCGCGCCCATCTCGGCATAGGCGGCCGCGTCGCTCCACACCACCTGCCCCGGCAGGCCGATCAGCGCACCCGGCGGCCAGCGGAACATCGCCTCGAAGCAGGGGTTGGCCTGCATGAAGCGGCGGTCGCGCGTCAGCGCAATGCCGATCGACGCGTTCTGCAGGATCGCCTCGTGCTCCAGGCGCACCCGTTCGGTCTCGGTCACGTCGCGGCCGTTCAGCACCAGGTAGTCCTGGTCGTCCATCCGGAAGCGCGCCGCCGACAGCAGCAGCGACACGATGCTGCCGTCGCGCCGCACGAAGGTGGCCGGCAGGTCCGTCACCAGGTCGCCCTGGGCCAGGCCCGCGACCAGCGCCTCGCGGTGCGCCTGCCGGTGCCAGATGCCGATCTCGAGCGCGGTGCGGCCGACCACCTCGTCGCTGCGCCAGCCGGTGATGCGCGTGAAGCTCTCGTTGACCATCACGTAGCGGCCGCTCGCGACCTCGGTCAGCGTGATGCAGTCGGGGCTGGTCGCCACCAGGTGCGACAGCAGCGCCTGCGAGCGCCGCTGTGCGGTCTCGGCCTGCACGCGTGCGGTGATGTCGTGGAACATCGACAGCGTCGCCGGGCCGTCGGGTGCGCTGACCCGCATGCCCGAGGCCTGCACGCTCAGCGGTCGATGGTCCAGCGAGACCAGGGTGGAGTCGGCGACGCCCAGGCCCTCGCCGACGGGCAGCGCCTCCAGCGTCGCGACGCGCCGGCGAACCTGTTCCCGCGCTTCGTCGTCGGGGTAGAGGCTTGTCAGGTCGAAACCCTTCATCGCGGCGGCCGACGCGAAGCCGAACATGCGCGCGGCCGCATCGTTGGCGTCGACCGCAATGCCGTGGCGGTGCAGCACCAGCGCGGTCGGCGAGCGCTGGAACAGCTCGCGGTAGCGGCGCTCGCTCTCGGCGGTGGCGCGGCGTGCCTCGACCTCGGCGGTGATGTCGCGGCCCAGCCCCCAGTAGCCGAGGAAGCGGCCATCGGCATCGAAGCGCGGCCGGCCGCTGACCACGCTGTGGCGCAGCTCGCCGTGCTCGCCCGGGCGGCTGGCCATCAGGTTGCTGAACGGCAGGTGGGCTTCGAGGTCGGCGCGGTGGCGGGCCAGCGTGTCGGCGTCCAGCCCGATCTGCGGCATCTCCCACGGGCGGCGGCCCAGGCGCTCCGCCGCGTCGATGCCGGAGTACTGGTTCAGCTTGTCGCTGATGTGCGTGAAGCGCAGGTCGGCATCGAGCTCCCAGTACCAGTCGGCCGCCATCAGCAGCAGGCTGCGGAAGCGCTCCTCGCGGTCGCGCGCCTCGCCGAGCGCGCGGCGCACCACGCCGGCGATCAGCATCCCGCAGGTCGCGCCCGACGCGAAGATCAGCCAGTGCGTCAGCACGCGCACCGGCAGCGGGATGGCATCCGACGGGATCGGCCCGGGCAGCCAGCCCTTGTTGTTCGCCAGGGCCAGGCCCGCGACCGCCGCAGCCATCGCAAGCGTCAGCACGATGCCCGCGGCCGGGCTCGACAGCACGGTGACGACGCAGATCAGCAGCCCGAGGTAGCCGAGGTTCAGCGCATGCACGCCCTGGCCGAGGCCGATCGCGGTGATCAGCACCGCGATGGCGGCGATCCAGCCCATCACATGCACCAGTTTCGGCAGCGCCATGCGGCGCAGGCCCCACAGGCCGAGCGCGAAGCACGCTGCCAGCACCAGGCAATCGCCGACCAGCAGGGCCCGCATGCCGGGGCGGGTGGGCAGGGCGGGCGACAGGTAGATCAGCGCGCCCAGCAGCGAGATCGTGACGCCGACGCCGAAGAACAACCGGGCCACCAGCCGGTCCAGCGGTTCGCGCGGCAGAAGGGGCAAAGGCGAGGAGAGCGGCACGGCGAGGGTCCGCGCGTTGACGACCTGCGCGGTGCCGCCGAGTGTGGCACTGCGCCGCGGCCGTGACGGGGTGGTTTTCCCGGTTTTGCCGGCGTGCCGTGCAGGACTGCACGGCGCGCTGCCTTCGGCAAGGGGTCACGAGGGGTCAGGCGGCGGGTGGGTGCGCATCCATCCGCAGGGCCGATGCCAGGTGCGCCGCCACCACCGCGATGCGTCGCAGGTGGCGCGACTCCGGATGCGTCAGCAGCCACAGCTGCGTCTCGCATTCGGCCAGCGGTTCGCCGAGCGGCTGCAGCGCGCGCCGCTGCGACGCGAGGAACACCGGCGCGATGCCGACGCCCAGCCCGGCGGCGATCGCATCGACCACCGACTGCACGCTGTTGACGCGCAGCACCGGCTCCACCTTCGGCAGGTGCTTCCTGCGCCAGCGCACCGAGGGGTGTTCGGGCAGCGCATCGTCGACGGCGATCCAGCGCGCTGTCGCCAGGTCGGCCAGGTCGATCGGCTTGCGCTGCCGCATCGCCGGCTTCAGCCCGTAGACCGCCGAGCGGATCGGCCCCAGCTCGCGGCCGACGACGTGCGGCGGCGGCTTGACCGTCGCGCGCAAGGCGATGTCGGCTTCGCGCTGCGACAGGTTCACGAGCTCGTTGCGCGCGGTGATCTCCAGCCGCAGCAGCGGGTGCGCCGCCGCCAGGCCGGCCAGTGCCGGCAGCAGCAGGCCGTTCAGGATCGTGTCGGTGGTGCTGATGCGCACCAGGCCGCCGACCGCGCCGGCATCGAGCCGCGCCGCGCTGCGCGCCGACTCCAGCTCGGCCTCGATGCGCTCGGCATGTTGCGCGAGCTGCAGCCCCAGCTCGGTCGCGAGGTAGCCGCTGCGCGAGCGCTCGAAGAGCCGCTGGCCGAGCGCCTTCTCGCAGCGCTGCACGGTGCGGAACACCGTCGAACCGTCGACGCCGGCCAGCGCGCCGGCCGCCGCCAGCGTGCCGCCGCGCACCAGCGCCAGCAGCACGGCCAGCTCGCCGGCGCCGATCGGCGAGCTTCCGTTTGATTGCGTCTGTGCATCCATCGCTTGCCTGCCTGCCTATTTCAAATGCAACGGCGCAATCCTAGATTCACCGCCTCGACACCTCAACAGGACTTTCCCATGAAGCTCTATTTCGCCCCCGGCGCCTGCTCGCTGGCCGTCCACATCGCGCTGCGCGAGGCCGGCGTCGCCTTCGAGGCGCACCAGGTCGACCTCGCGACCCACACGCTGGCCGATGGCGGCGGCAACTACTTCGAGATCTCGCCGCGCGGCTACGTGCCGCTGCTGGAGTTCGACGACGGCTCGCGTCACACCGAAGGCGCCGCGCTGCTGCAGCACGTGGCGGGGCTCGACGGCTCGCACGCGCTGATCGGTGCACCGGGCAGCCGCCGCCGACTCGAGGTGACCGAGTGGCTGACCTTCGCCAGCACCGAGCTGCACAAGACCTTCAGCCCGTGGCTGTGGCACAAGGAGACGGCCGACAGCACGAAGCGCGACGCGAAGCTGAAGCTCGCCGCGCGTTTCGCCGACATGGAGCAGCACCTCGCGACGCGCGAGTTCCTGGCCGGCGACTACAGCGTCGCCGACGCCTACGGCTTCACGATCGTGAGCTGGAGCAACGTCCTCGGCATCCCGCTGTCGGACTTTCCGCAGCTGCGCGCGTGGATGGCCCGGGTGTCGGCCCGGCCGGCGGTGCAGCAGGCGCTGCGCGCCGAGGGGCTGCTGAAGGACTGAAGCGGCCCCAGCCGACGCGTCAGGCGGCGGGCTTGTGCGCGTTCAACTCAAGGCGGGTGGCCTGGGCGACGCGGCGGGCGGCGCTCGCGAAATCGTCGCCGTTCGAGGCATACAGCACCGCGCGCGACGAGTTGACGACGATGCTCGCATCGGCACGCCAGCCGGCGCGCACCGTGGCCGCGGCATCGCCGCCCTGCGCGCCGACGCCGGGGATCAGCAGCGGCAGCGATGGCGCGAGTTCGCGAACGCGGGCGATCTCGCCGGGGAAGGTGGCGCCGACCACCAGGCCGAGCTGGCCGCTGCGGTTCCAGTCGCCCTGCGCGAGGCGGGCGACGCGTTCGTAGAGCAGTTCGCCCGCTGTGCCTCCTGGGCCATTCGCCAGCGGCTGCGCTTGCAGGTCGGAGCCGCCGGGGTTGGAGGTGCGGCACAGCAGGATCAGGCCCTTGTCGCCGTAGCGCAGCCACGGCTCGATCGAATCGAAGCCCATGAAGGGCGACAGCGTGACCGCGTCGGCCTGGTAGCGCTCGAAGGCCTCGCGAGCGTACTGTTCGGCGGTGGCGCCGATGTCGCCGCGCTTCGCGTCGAGGATCACCGGCACCTCGGGTGCGACGCGCTTGATGTGGGCCATCAGGCGCTCCAGCTGGTCTTCGGCGCGGTGGCCGGCGAAGTAGGCGATCTGCGGCTTGAAGGCGATCACCAGGTCTTTCGTGGCATCGACGATCGCGGCGCAGAAGTCGTAGATGCGGGACGCATCGCCCTTCCAGGTGCCGGGGAACTTCGCCGGATCGGGATCGAGCCCCACGCAGAGCAGGGAATCGTTGCGGCGTTCGGCGCGGCGCAGCTGGTCGGTGAATTTCATGGTGGGGATTTTATGTGCGTGGGCTGCGGACCTCCAGCCAGATCCTTGGCGCCGCACGACCTGCCGATGTGGGATCTGGCTTGCGGACCACGCAGGCCGGTGTGATCGCTTCGCGCTCGGAGGCTCGAATGTAGTCAACGATCGTGCTGCGCAGTTCCGGCGGCACGGCGACTGCGGGTGCGCAACAGGCCAGGAAGGCTCCCAAGGTATCGGCCGGCAATTGCGTGGCGCGATTGCGGTTGATGGCAAAGGAGAGCTTTGCCTTGCTCAATTCTTTCTTGTCGTGATCAACGGTCCCGGAGCCGAACTCCGGCAGGATCAGTGTCGTCAGGGTTTCGTTGGGGCTGAAACCTTCCTGCTGCGACAGGGCTCGTACCAACGCATCGAGAAGCTTCATCGAGATGTCGCTGCCCGACATGTCCAGCGCGCGCAGGCAGGTGTTCCTCCGCAGTGCCTGCGTCACGGCAGGCCCGTTGCCTCTCAGGCTGTGCCCGGCCACGGACAGGCGCTTCAGGCTGTGATTGCCGTCAAGCGCATGGAACAGCTCGGTGACCGAGAGGAACGAATACGGTTCGGTTGTTCCCAGATCCAGCGTCTCGAGGGTCTCGCTGGTGCGCAGGAGTGCAGTGATGGACTCCATCGCACCTTCCGTCAACTTCGTGCCCAGGGCCAAATGGCGCCAGCCCTTGCGTCTATCCTGCTGGACCAGAATCTTGATGTCGGCTTCCGAGAGCGCGCAATCCGACATGCCCAATGCGCACAGCGCGGGGCTGTCCAAGACGACCGCGCAGAGGATGCGCTCGCGATCTTCCCTCGCGAATGGGTTGCCGCTCAGCCACAAGCGTCGGAGTTGGAGGCAGGCCAGCAGTTCGCCGATCGCGTCGCCGGCCCGCAGCGGCTCTTTCGGCTGGCGCGGGGAGGTGAGCTTCCTGCAGATGGTTCTTCTTGTCGTGTCCTGGCGTGTCAAGGGTTGCGTCAGGAAGCGATTGCGAGAAAGATCGAGCGCCTGCAGCTGCGGGGTGTCTTGCAGGCCCGTGGTGAGTTGCGTCAGGCCCTCCGCGGTGAGGTGATTGCCGCTGAGATCGAGCTGGACCGGCACCTCCGGCAACGCGGGCATCCGCTCCCTGATCCAGCGCACCAGGAACTTCAGATCATCGTCCGTCAGGGGGCCTTGCTCGTCGACTGGAAATGGGCATCCGAAGTGCAAGGTCACGGCACCGCCGCCATCTCGCTCGAAGAGCGCCTTGACCAACACCGCGGCTCCATCGCCTTTCTTGTGGCGAATGCAAAAGCGCATGACCTGCGACACGTCGTCTCGGGATGACGGCAGTTCCCACCGGCGAAAGAACGCCGCCACCGGCCCCGTCACAGCGAGGTCGTGCAGCTTGATATTCTGAAGATTCGGTGATGACCGGTCGTTCGGTTCAGGCCGCAGCGTGGGCAGGGCGCCGCGCTCTCTCGAGGAGGTATTGCTGCGCTTCAGCGCCTTGCCGATGATGTCCACGCTCCACCCCCGTCGATCTGCGATTCTCCTGAGTGGCATCCGCCACCAGGATGTTCCAGATCGGACCGGCGCCCGCGGCCTTCAGCGCCGCGGCGTGCCGATGCGCTTCGCCAGCTCGGCCCCGATCCCGGTGTAGCTGCCCGGCGTCATCGCGAGCAGCCGTTCGCGTTCGGCCTGCGGGATCTCCAGCGTGCCGATGAACTGCTGGATCGCTTCGCGCGTGATCGTCTTGCCGCGCGTCAGCTCCTTCAGGCGCTCGTACGGGTTGGCGAGCTTGTAGCGCCGCATCACGGTCTGGATCGGCTCGGCCAGCACCTCCCAGGCGCTGTCGAGGTCGGCGGCGAGGGCCTCGCGGTTCACCTCCAGCTTGCCCAGCCCGCGCAGCAGGCTGTCGTAGCCCAGCACCGCGTAGCCGAGCGCCACGCCCATGTTGCGCAGCACCGTGCTGTCGGTCAGGTCGCGCTGCCAGCGGCTGATCGGCAGCTTCTGGCTCAGGTGGGTCAGCAGCGCGTTGGCGAGGCCGAAGTTGCCTTCGGCGTTCTCGAAGTCGATCGGGTTGACCTTGTGCGGCATCGTGCTGGAGCCGATCTCGCCTTCCTTGGTGCGCTGCTTGAAGTAGCCGAGGCTGATGTAGCCCCAGACGTCGCGCGACCAGTCGATCAGGATGGTGTTGGTGCGCGTGACCGCATCGAACAGCTCGGCCATGTAGTCGTGCGGCTCGATCTGGATCGTGTACGCGTTGAAGCTCAGGCCGAGCGCGCCTTCGATCACGCGCTTCGAGAAGGCCTCCCAGTCGACCTCGGGGTAGGCGGCCAGGTGGGCGTTGTAGTTGCCGACCGCGCCGTTCATCTTGGCCAGCAGCTGCACGCCGGCGATGCGCTCGCGCGAGGTGCGCAGCCGCGCGACGACGTTGGCCACTTCCTTGCCGACGGTGGTGGGGCTGGCCGTCTGGCCGTGCGTGCGGCTGAGCATCGGCACCTCGGCCAGCTCGACCGACAGCGCGGTGAGGCTGTCGACGATGCGGTCCAGCGTCGGCAGCAGCACCTCGGTTCGCGCGGCCTTCAGCATCAGGCCGTGGCTGGTGTTGTTGATGTCCTCGCTGGTGCAGGCGAAGTGCACGAACTCGCCGGCGCCCTTCAGCTCGGCATTCGATTCGAAGCGGCCCTTCAGCCAGTACTCGACCGCCTTCACGTCGTGGTTGGTGGTGCGCTCGATGTCCTTGATGGCCTGGGCATCGGCTTCGCTGAAGCGCGCCACCAGCCCTCGCAGCAGGCCGCGCGCGGCCTCGCTGAGCGGCTTGAATTCGGCGAGGCCGGCATCGGACAGCGCGATGAACCACTCCACCTCCACCTGCACGCGGCGGTGCATCAGGCCGTACTCGCTGAGCAACGGGCGCAAGGCGGCGACCTTCGCGGCATAGCGGCCGTCGAGTGGGGACAGGGCGGAGAGGGCAGAGAGGTTCATGGCGGGGGCGGCGCGACGGGCCGCAGTGGGGACCGGGGGAAGCGCGAGGCTGGAGACGGCCGCGATTTTAGGCGCCCCGGTTCGGTGATGAAATACATGCTCCCGCCACCCCCTGTGACGCCGTCGATGCCCAACGCCCTTCTTCGCGCCTGCGGGCCGCTCCTGTGCTGTGTCCTGACCGCGTCGCTAGTGGGCTGCAACCGGAGCGGCAGCACGACCCCTGCAGCGGGCGTGCCGGCTTCCGCCGCGTCCGTGCCCGTCGCGGCCGCCAGCGCGGCGGCGTCCGCTCCGGCGAGCGCATCGACCCTCGCCGCCCAGCTCCAGCAACGCGCCGACGGCGTGCTCGCCGCGCACCGCCAGATGATCGTGCTGATGACCGGCGAACGCGCGCTGAAGCCGGCCGAGCGCCGCGCGGTCGGGGCCGTCGGCCAGTTGCTGTTCCACGACCTGCAGGAGCGTGTCGATGCGCTCGCCGCCGCCGCGGCCGATACGGCCAACCCCGCGACGCTGCCGGCGCTCGAAGCCTTGCTCGACCGCATCGAGAGCGAGCCGAGCTGGTTCGACGCCGACCGCCTCGCCTTCAAGGAATTCCTGACCCGCCTCGCGGCCCAGTACGCCCAGTCGCAGTCGATCGCCGGCCTGAAGCTCGCGCGCCGCGCCAATGAAGACCTGGCGGTGCTGGCCGAGGTGGAGCAGGCCTACGACCGCGAGCTGAAGGACGTGTTCGGCCGCTTCGCGAAGCGCGGCATCGAGCTGCAGCGCGAGAAGTGGGCCGACTACGTCGCGAAGCTGGCCAAGCTCTACAACCGCGAGCAGATCCTGAAGGACTACGCGACCATCGTGCCGTACACCGCGGCATCGACGAAATCCGGCGTGGCCGAAGAGGCCGATTCGCGCGAGATCTTCGGCGGCTCGCTGCCGCCGAAGACCGTGGTGCTGACCTTCGACGACGGTCCGCACCCGAAGTACACCGACGACATCCTCGACATCCTGAAGCGCTACGACGCACCGGCGATCTTCTTCAACCTCGGCCGCAACCTCGGCACCGTCGACGCGCAGGGCCACGCGAAGCTGGGCCCGAACGGCGCGGTCGCGAAGCGGGTGCTGCAGGCCGGCCACCAGCTCGCCGACCACAGCTTCACGCACAGCGTGATGGCCAAGCTGAGCGACGACGCGGTGCGCACCGAGACCACCCAGACCGAGGCGCTGCTCGACGCGACCGGGCGCCAGCCGTCGTCGCTGTTCCGCTTCCCGTACGGCGCGCGCAACGAGGGCGCGCTGAGCACCGTCGAGGCGCTGAAGCTGCGCTCGATGATGTGGAACGTCGACTCGATGGACTGGGCCGACCCGGTGCCCAAGAGCATTGCCGAGCGCGTGCTCAGCGAGGTGGAGCGCGCCGGCCGCGGCGTGATCCTGTTCCACGACATCCAGGGCCGCACCGTGCAGGCGTTGCCGCTGGTGCTCGACCAGCTGTCGGCCGACGGCTACCGCTTCGCGACCTGGCGCGACGGCAAATTCGTCGTCAACGCGCCGCGCAAGGCCGCGCCGGATGCGGCGCCGCCCGGGGATGCCGACACGCTGTACCGCGACAGCCATGCGCTGGTGATCGGCATCGACCAGTACGCGAAGTGGCCGCAGCTGCACCATGCGGTGCGCGATGCGCGCGCGGTGCAGGAGACGCTGGTGTCGCGCTTCGGCTTCAAGCCGGAGAACGTGACCGCGCTGTACGACGGCGAGGCGACGCGCACCAACATCCTGCGCGTGCTGAACGAGAAGCTGGCGGACCCGAAGAAGCTCAAGCGCGACGACCGGGTACTGGTGTTCTATGCCGGCCACGGCGGCACGCGCAAGCTGGCCAGCGGCCGCGACGTGGGCTACCTGATTCCGGTGGACGCGGCGCAGGTGGATTTCGCCTCCGATGCGATCTCGATGCCGCAGTTGCAGGAGGTGGCCGAAGCCACCCCGGCGAAGCACGTGCTGTTCCTGATCGACGCCTGCTACTCCGGCCTCGGGTTGACGCGCGGTGGTGGCGCGCCGAAGACCGACAGCTTCCTGAGGGACAACGCACGCCGCCTGGGCCGGCAGATGCTGACCGCCGGCGGTGTCGACCAGCAGGTCGCCGACGACGGACCGGGCGGCCACTCGGTGTTCACCTGGACCTTGCTGCAGGCGCTGAACGGCAAGGCCGACCTGAACGACGACAGCGTGATCACCGCCACCGAGCTGGCCGCCTACGTGGCGCCCGCGGTGTCGGCGATCGCGCGCCAGACGCCCGCCTTCGGCAGCCTGCCGGGCTCGGAGGGCGGTGAATTCGTGTTCACAGTGGCCGCCGACCGCGAAGCCCTGAGCGGCGATTCACCGCAGCTCGATGCCGAGGCGAGCCAGTTGAACAAGCGGCTCGACGATGCGAAGACGGCGGCACTGCAGGCCGGCGCGGGCAAGGGCGCCGCGAAGGACGTGCAGGTCGTTGTCAAGAACCTGGAGGGCGGCGACGTGAAGCTCTCGACGCCGGCCGCCGCGCCGGTGGCGCCGCGCGTCGCCGCGCAGCGTGCCAACGACCGTGGCCTCGCGCTGTACCGCGAGCGCCGCTACGACGAGGCCGAGGCCGCCTTCACCGAGGCGCTGAAGCTGCAGCCGGTGTTCGCGCTGGCGGCCAACAACCTCGGCTTCGTCTACTTCAAGCGCGGCAAGCCGGCCGAGGCGGCGCGCTGGTTCGAGCGCGCGATCGAGATGGACGGCAGCCGCGCGCTGGCCTACCTGAACCTGGGCGATGCGCAGCTGCAGGCCGGTGACGATGCGAAGGCGCTGAAGGCCTACACGACCTTCGTCGGGCTGGCGCCGAAGCATGCGCGGGTGGCGGAGCTGCAGGCGTGGATCGCGGCGCCGGATGCGGCGCATCGGCCGAAGTTGCCCTGAACCGGGGCTGCCGTCGTATCCTCTGCGCAAGGCCTTCCCGGCCTTGCGCCACCAGGAGCGACCGCGATGAGCACCGAGCCCAAGCCCAGTCCCCAGCAGGCCAGCGAGCCCGGCCCCGTGCCGAACCCCTCCAAGCACATCCGCCTGACCTCCCACCCCGGCCAGCAGGGCCCGTCCGGCGCGCCGGCCATCCACTGGGGCGCGGCCACCGCGGCCGAGCGCGGCCCGGTGGTCGGCACCACCACCAACCGCAGCCAGCGCAACGTGATCGGCACGCACAGCGGCTCGTACGGCGTGTACCGCGCGCTGGCCCTGGCGGCTGGCAACCTGAAGAAGGGCCACCGCGCCGACCTCACCAACACCGCGCCCACCGACCTGATCGGCCCGTACCCGCAATGGTGCGACGCGACCAAGATGGTCTCGATCGACCCCTGGGGCGCTTCGGTCGCCGACGTGTTCGCCGAGCCCATCGCGCAGGGCTACGACATCCGCCCGACCATCGCGGTCACCCAGGCCCACATCCACCTGCCCGAGGTCAAGCAGGCGCTGGCCTTCCAGCGCCTGCAGGTCGACGGCCGCGTGCTGCTCGCCGACAGCTCGGCCGTCGTCACCAAGGTCGCGATCGAGCCGGTGTGGTGGCTGCCGGGCGTCGCGAAGCGCTTCAACGTCGGCGAGGGCGACCTGCGCCGCCACCTGTTCGAGGAGACCGGCGGCATGTACCCCGAGCTCGTGACGCGCAGCGACATCGAGGTCTTCCTGCCGCCGATCGGCGGGCAGACGCTCTACATCTTCGGCAACCCGCGCCACCTCGCCGACCCGGCCGTCACGCTCACCGCCCGCGTGCACGACGAGTGCAACGGCTCCGACGTGTTCGGCTCCGACATCTGCACCTGCCGGCCCTACCTGACGCATGCGATCGAGGAATGCATCCGCGGCGCGCAGCACGGCGGCGTCGGCCTGATCGCCTACAGCCGCAAGGAGGGGCGCGCGCTCGGCGAAGTCACCAAGTTCCTGGTCTACAACGCGCGCAAGCGGCAGGTCGGCGGCGACAGCGCCGACAAGTACTTCCTGCGCACCGAATGCGTCGCGGGTGTGCAGGACATGCGCTTCCAGGAGCTGATGCCCGACGTGCTGCACTGGCTCGGCGTGCAGAAGATCCATCGCCTCGTCAGCATGAGCAACGACAAGTACGACGCGATCACCGAAAGCGGCATCGCCGTCGGCGAACGCGTCAAGATCCCCGACGAGCTGGTGCCGGCCGATGCGCGCGTCGAGATCGAGGCCAAGATCGCCGCCGGCTACTTCACCGACGGCAGCGTGCCCGACGACGTCAAGCTCGCGGCCACCAAGGGGCGCGGCCTTGTCTAGCCCGGCTGTCCACGAGCTGCGGCAGGCCGCGACGATCCGCGAGCGCTGCGCCAACATCACGCGTGCGGTCGGCGAGGGCCGCTCCGACCACTTCACGCTCGATCACACGAAGCTGGCCGAGGCCGCGCAGCGCGTCGAGCAGGTCACGCGGCACCAGTACCCGACGCTGCGCATCCCGTACCACAGCCGCTGGCGCCACTTCGAGGCCGGCGGCGTCGATCGCAAGGGCGAACTCGACGCGCGGCTCGCCGGGCTCGACGCCGCCGCGCAGGCGCGTGCGCGCATCGACCTCACGGTGGTCAGCGTGCTGCTCGATGCCGGCGCCGGTGCCGGCTGGCGCTATGCCGAAGCCGAGAGCGGGCAGACCTTCAGCCGCTCCGAAGGCCTGGGCGTGGCCAGCTTCCGCGGCTTCATGCAAGGGTTGTTCTCGAGCGATCCCGCGCAGCCGCTGCGCGTGGATGCGGCGGGGTTGGCGCGGCTCGATGCCGACACGCTCGCCGCGATGTTCCAGGTGCGCGACGACAACCCGCTGGTCGGCCTCGACGGCCGCACGCTGCTGCTGCGCCGGCTCGGCGAGGCGATGCAGGTGCAGCATGCGAGCTTCGGTGCCGACGGCCGGCCCGGCGCGCTGTTCGACCGGCTCGCGCTGAAGGCGCACCAGGCGCCGCTGACGGCCCCGCAGCTGCTGCAGGCCCTGCTCGACACACTGAGCGGCATCTGGCTGGCCGGCAACGAGCTCGACGGCGTGCCGCTTGGCGACTGCTGGCGCCACCCGCTCGCCGGCGGCCAGGGCGCGAGCGCCGGCTGGGTGCCGTTCCACAAGCTCAGCCAGTGGCTGTGCTACTCGCTGCTCGAACCCTTCGAATGGGCCGGCGTGCCGGTCACCCAGCTCGACGGCCTCACCGGCCTGCCCGAATACCGCAACGGCGGGCTGCTGCTGGACAGCGGCGTCATCGTGCCGCGCGATGCCGGCTTCTCGCAGCGTCGTCATACAACGGGTGACGAGGCGATCGTCGAATGGCGCGCGCTCACCGTCGCACTGATCGACGAGCTGGCGCCGCTGGTGCGCCACCGCCTCGGCCAGACCGTCACCGCGATGCCGCTCGCCTGCGTCCTCGAAGGCGGCACCTGGGCTGCAGGCCGCGCCATCGCTCGCGAGTTGCGCGACGGCGGCCCGCCGCTCGTGATCGAGAGCGACGGCACGGTGTTCTGAAGCCATCGGGTTTTGCGGCGGGCAGCTGCCGGTTTCGTCACGAGACCAAATTAATACCAGATGTTCCTGATTTCCATCGCGATGGCGAATGGATGCCTTCGGGCGCATCCGATGAGTGCGGGAAAGCCTGCAACTTTGCACACAACTCGACACCTTGACGTGGCATTGCCTAAGGGTTTACCCGCGTTTGTCTGATGACTGGGGGTGATTCAATTGGTCTTGTGGAAGCGTTTCCACATTGACGAAACGCGAACACAGCAAGGCCCTCGCGGCGGCCCGCGCAGTACGTCGACGCGAGATCGAATCAACAGGCAGGGCCGTGCGCAGCAACGCGCCCAGGCCGCGAGAGGGTTGGGAACCATGAACAGATTCAAGCTGAGCGCGCTCGCGCTCGCCGCCGGTGTGGCCGCAACGTCGGCGGCCCACGCGGGCACGATCGTCGCGCCGTACTTCTTCGGCTGGGGCTTCGGCAGCACCGCCTACAAGTTCAAGAACCTGACGGAGGCGAAATCGCGCGCCGGCATGGACGGCATGACGATCGCGTTCGGCATCTCCGGCGGCGGCTGCACGCTCAGCGGCGGCATGGAGAACACGCTGAACAACGCGTCGATCAAGGCCGACGTCAAGTCGTACATCGACAGCGGCAACAAGGTGATCCTGTCCTTCGGCGGCGCAAGCGGCACCTACCTCGAATCGGTCTGCTCGACCAACGACCTGGTCGCGCTGATCCGCAAGCTGATGGACACGCACGGCACCCGCATGATCGACTTCGACATCGAAGGCGGCCAGCTCGGCGACACGCGCCTGAACGGCGTGCGCAACGCGGCGATCAAGCAGCTGCAGGCGATCTACCCGGACCTGTACACCTCGTTCACGCTGCCGGTGGATCCGTTCCGCACCAACTCCGAGCCGGGCGGCCTGCCGCCCAAGGCGCTGGAGCTGATCAAGGGCGCGGCGAGCGCCGGCGTCACGGTGTCGATGGTCAACATCATGGCGATGGACTACGGCACCTACTACAGCGGCGGCAAGAAGATGGGCGACCTGGCCGTCTCGGCCGCGCAGTCGACCTTCAACCAGCTGAAGGGGGTGTACCCGTCGAAGACCGATGCGCAGCTGTGGGCCATGATCGGCATCACGCCGATGATCGGCCAGAACGACGTCGCGGAAGAGATCTTCACGCCGGCCGATGCGGTCACCGTCGCCAACTTCGCGAAGCAGAAGGGCATCGGCCTGCTGGCCTACTGGGCCGCGCAGCGCGACCGCGTGGGCTCGGGCAGCCTGGACGACTTCAGCCGCGCCAACACGCGCGACTACGAGTACTGGCAGGCCTTCGCGGCGGCCAAGGGCTCGAACCCGCCGGCTCCGGCGCCCGCACCGGCCCCCGCGCCCGCCCCGGCACCGATCGCCAAGCAGTACACCGTGAAGTCGTCGTTCTCGAACCTGTGCCTGGACATCGCCGGTGCCAGCACCGCCGACGGCGCCAAGCTCGTGCAGCAGAATTGCAGCGGCGCCTCTTCGCAGGTGTTCTCGTTCGTGCCCGACACCAGCGGCACCTACCGCATCGTCAACATCAACAGCGGCCGCTCGCTCGACGTGACCGACGTGTCGACCGCCAACGGCGCGCTGATCCAGCAATGGGCCAACACCAGCGGCGCGAACCAGCGCTTCGCCCAGCTCACCGATGCCGCCACCGGCACGGTGCGCCTGCAGGCCGTGAACAGCGGCAAGTGCATCGACGTGAAGGACTGGAACAGCGCACCCGGCGCATCGATCCAGCAATGGGATTGCAGCGTCAACGCGAACCAGAAGTGGGCGCTGATCCCGGTGACGAGCGCGCCGGCTCCGGCCCCCGCTCCTGCGCCGGCCCCGACGCCCGCTCCGGCACCGGCTCCCACGCCCGCCCCGGCCCCGGCCCCGACGCCTGCCCCGGCACCTGCTCCCGCACCGGCTCCGTCGAGCTGCGTGGCCTGGACCGAAGGCATCACCTACAACGCCGGCCAGGTCGTCAGCTACCAAGGCAAGCAGTACAAGGCCCTGGTGACGCACACCGCGTTCGCCGGCGCGAACTGGAACCCGGCCGCCACGCCGACGCTGTGGACGCCGACCAGCGCCTCGTGCGGCCCGTCGCCGGCACCGGCGCCTTCTCCCGCCCCGGCTCCCGCGCCGTCGCCTGCCCCGGCACCCGCGCCGGCCCCGGCCCCCGCACCGAACGGCACGCTCACGCTGCCTGAAGCGCTGAAGGCCGTGCAGACCAAGCGCGTCTACGTCGGCTACTACCCGACCTGGAGCGACAACTGGTTCGACGCCACCGGCAAGACCGCCAACGACGTCTACAAGGCCAGCAAGTTCGCGAAGGTGCCCGCCACCTACACGCACGTGATGGTGTCGTTCGCCGACCCCAACTTCTCGTGGGCCGGCATCAACACCAACAGCTTCTCCGGCACCGGCATCACCTTCAGCGCGTCGCCGAAGGACATCAAGGCCGCGATCGACGTGCTGCACCAGCGCAACCAGAAGGTGATCCTCGCCGTCGGCGGTGCCACCTACAACAACTGGGGCCCGCTCGCGGCCCAGGGCGCGGCCGGCAGCGGCTCGATCATCAACGCCCTTGCGAAGATCCAGACCGAGATGGGCTTCGACGGCCTCGACGTCGACTACGAAGCCGACGGCGACGTGGACCGCTATGCCAACTCGATCAAGGCGCTGCGCAAGGCAGTCGACCTGGCGGGCGGCGGACGCGTGCTGACGCTGGCCGGCTGGTCGAGCGGTGCGGACTGCACATCGGGCACGACGGCCGACCCGGCCTGCGCCGGCAAGATGTCGTACTGGGGCGGCAATGCCGGGCGCGAGCGCGGCGTGGTGCTGAAGTACCCGGCGGTCGCGAACATGCTCGACCTGGTCAACGTGATGAGCTACGACGCCCGCTACGAGCACTTCGACGGCATCGTCGCGTACAACCAGTACCGCGCGCTGTTCCCGTCGAAGACCATCGTCTCGATCGGGCTGGAACCGTCGCCCGAGGGCTGGGCCGGCGGCATGCTGGTGGTCAACGATGCCGACGCCCAGTGCACCGGCTCGCGCAACCTGCAGGACCAGTACGGCGTGAACCTGAACCTGCCGTACTCGGTGCAGCGCTACACGAATGCGGTGGCGAACGGCACGGCGGCCAACCGCAATGCACGTGACGGCGCGATGCTGTGGGCCATCATCAAGACGGGTGGCGGCGCGTGCGGCGGCGCACAGCTGGCCACGCCGGGGACGGTCGGGCAGAAGGTGGGCAACACCTTCGGGCTGACGATCGATCCGCTCCTGCAGACCTCCGACTGGAAATAGACGACAGCCCCCAGTCGCTGGCGCTCCTGCCCCCGAGGGGCGCCACCCCTGGGCCCGGCAAAGCCGGATCCCGGGGCGTTGCTGGATCGAAACGACTCACTTTGCGCAGCCCGGGTGCCAACCCGGGTCCCACCACCAGATCTCAGGGAGTGTTCCATGCGTTCCAAGCGTTACCAGTTCGCCCGCCTGCCGCTCGCCGTCGCGATGAGCAGCGCCTTCCTCGCCGCCTGCGGCGGCAGCGACGGCAGCAGCAACGGTGCACCCGACGCCGCTGCTGAAGGCCACGAATCCGCGCAGGCCGCCCGGGCCAGCACGGCCGGCACCATCACGCTGGCCAGCGGCATCTACACGATCGTCAATGCCCAGAGCGGCAAGTGCGTCGACGTGGCCGGTGCGAGCACGGCCGACGGCGGCCGGCTGCAGCAGGCCGGCTGCAACAAGAACGCCGCCCAGTCGTTCGAGCTCAGCGACGCCGGCGGCGGCGTCTACAAGCTGATCAACGGCGGCAGCGGCAAGGCGATGGACGTGGCTTCGGCCTCGACCTCCGACGGCGCGGCGCTGCAGCAGTGGGTCGACAACGGCACCAACGCGCAGCGCTTCCGCATCGAACACCTGGGCGGTGATCGCTTCCGGCTGGTGAATGCCGGCAGCGGCAAGTGCGTCGACGTGACCGGCGCCTCGACGGCCGATGGCGCGGTGCTGCAGCAGCTGTCGTGCAGCACGAGCGGCGGCCAGGCGTTCCGCTTCCTGCCGCGCAGCGGCAACGTCACCGCGGCGGTCGCGGTCGGCATCTACGAAGTCAAGTCGGTCGAGTCGGGCCTGTGCCTGGACATCGCCGGCGCCAGCACCGCCAACGGCGCCAAGGCCCAGCAGAGCGCGTGTGCCGACGTCAGCTCGCAACGCTTCGAGCTGCGCGCCGAGACCGGCGGCACCTTCCGCCTGGTCGACAGCGGCAGCGGCAAGTCGCTCGACGTGACCGACGTGTCGACCGCCAACGGCGCGCTGATCCAGCAATGGACCACCGCTGCCAGCGACAACCAACGCTTCGCGATCGCCGTCTCGGGCGCGGGCTTCTCGATCAAGGCCCGCAACAGCGGCAAGTGCGTCGACGTGAAGGACCACAGCCTGTCCGCCGGCGGTGCCATCCAGCAATGGGACTGCGGCACCGGCGCGAACCAGCAATGGAAGCTGACTGCGGTCGGCGCACCAGCACCTGCCCCCGCTCCGGCGCCTGCCCCCGCACCCGCGCCGGCACCTTCCCCGGCACCGGCTCCCGCGCCTGCACCGGCCCCCGCGCCCGCGCCTGCACCGGCACCTGCCCCCGCTCCGGCACCCGCACCGGCCCCGTCGTCGACCGACCTGTTCGATGCCCGCAAGAAGGACATCGCGATGCAGATCGTCTCCAGCGCCGAGAACTCGTCGCTGAACTGGAAGGCGCAGTACGCCTACATCCAGGACATCCATGACGGCCGCGGCTACACCGCCGGCATCATCGGCTTCTGCTCGGGCACCGGCGACATGCTGGAGGTGGTGCAGGAGTACACCAACCGCAAGCCGGGCAACGTGCTGTCCAAGTACCTGCCGGCGCTGAAGAAGGTGAACAACACCGAGTCGCACGCCGGGCTCGACCCGACCTTCACCGGCGACTGGAAGACCGCCGCCGCCGACGTGATCTTCCAGCAGTCGCAGGACTACGAGCGCGACAACGTCTACTTCAACCCCTCGGTCAACCGGGCCAAGGCTGACGGCCTGCGCGCACTCGGCCAGTTCGCCTACTACGACGCGGCCGTGATGCACGGCTATGAAGGCGCGATGAGCGTCCGCAAGGCGGCGATGGCCAAGGCCAGGACCCCCGCCCAGGGCGGCGACGAGGCGGCCTACCTGAACGCCTTCATGGATGCCCGCGTGGTCGAGATGAACAAGGAAGAGGCCCACAGCGACACGACGCGCGTCGACACCGCGCAGCGCGTCTGGCTCAAGGCCGGCAATTTCGACCTGAACACGCCGCTGAACTGGAAGGTCTACGGCGACCCCTTCAGCATCAAGTGAGCGAGGACAACACCATGACGAACATCCAAGCAACGACCCGGCGCCTGCGCTGGGCCCTGGCCCCGATCGCACTCGCCCTGCTGGCCGCGTGCGGCGGTGGCAACACCGGCGAAGACGACGGCGCGCAGGCCGCGGCCGTCGACGACAACGCCCAGGTCGCCGACGCGCCGACCGATGACGCGTCGGTGGCGCGCGAAGGCGCGCAGGCCATCACGCCGACCACGTTCCGCCACCCCGGCATCTTCCTGACGCAGGCGCGCCTCGACAGCTTCAAGGCCGCGCAGAACTCGGCCAACCCGAGCGTGCTGAAGACCGGCTACCAGTCGGTGATGAACGACTCGCGCAGCGCCTACACCTACTCGCACAAGGCCTTGTCCAACGTGCAGGTGGTGGGCAGCGCGATCGGCGACCAGGAAGCGCGCTTCAAGAACGACGCGCAGGCGGCCTACCTGAACGCGCTGCGCTGGGTGAAGACCGGTGACGCGCGGCACCGCGACAAGGCGGTGGCGATCCTGAACGACTGGGGCAGGACCTTCCGCACCTTCTCGGTGGCCTCGGGCACGAACGCGGCCCAGGTGYAGCTGGAGGCGGCGTGGATGCTGCCGGTGTGGGTCAGCGCGGCCGAGATCATCCGCCACTACAACAACGGCGAAGCCGGCTGGGCGCAGGCCGACATCACGACCTTCAACGGCTTCATCGACCGCCAGTACACAGAGGCCGCGAAGGCGCGCACCCGGGTCAACAACTGGGCGGTGTCGGCAGGCCTCGCGATGATGGCTGCCGGCGCCTACCAGGACAACCCGACGCGCTATGCGGCGGGCCTGCAGCGCATCACCGAGATGATCCCGCTGTCGGTCTTCTCGAACGGCGAGGTCAACGAACTGAAGGCCCGCGACTGCACTCACCCGCAGTACAACCTCGAAGGCCTCGCGCAGGCCGCCGAGATCGCGGTGATCCAGGCCGGCGACACCTCGGTGTGGCTGTGGAAGGCCTCGGGCGAGACCACGCCGCGCCTGGCCAAGGGGCTGGAGTACATGGCGAAGTCGCTGCAGAGCGGCAGCGGCGTGCGCAACTGCAAGGGCCAGCACCTGGAGGCCGGCTACATGGACATCGCGGTCAACGGCTACATGAACCGCGGCGTCGCGATTCCCAGCTTCCAGGCGCTCGCGAAGGCGCGCCGCCCGGACGGCAGTTCGATGCAGTTCCTCGGCTTCACGACCGCCACCCACGGCCGCGACGACTACTGATTCGCGATCGACGCCATCGTCAATTACGAAGCGGAAACAGCCCGCGCACAAGCTCCAGACTATGATCCGACTCAATTCGGTAGTCTGGAGCAGGTGCAAGCAGTGGGCACGATCAAGGATGTGGCACGACTGGCAGGTGTCGGCGTCGCCACGGCATCACGCGTGATTTCGGGCAAGGGGCCGTTCTCGGCCGACTCGGCTTCGCGCGTGCAGGCGGCGATCGAGCAGCTGGATTTCCGGCCGTCGCGCATTGCGCGTGCGCTGTCGATGAAGAGCACGAACGCGATCGGCGTCTACGTGCCCGATTTCAAGGGCCCGTTCTACGGTCCGATGCTGCACGCGATCGACATGGAGCTGCGGGCCCAGGACCGCCACATGGTGATCGCCAACGGCCACGGCGGCGAGGACGTGCGCGAGCAGGCGCTGAACGGCATCGAGTTCCTGATGGACCGGCAGTGCGAGGGCATGCTGCTGACGACCTATGCGCTGCGCGATGCCGACATCCTGGCGCTGAAGCGGCGTTTCCCGAACCTGGCGGTGGTCAACCGCGACGTGAAGGGCATGCGCAGCCAGTGCTTCACGGTCGATCACAAGGCCGGCGGCGTGCTGGCGGCGCGCACGCTGCTGGAGCACGGGCACCGCCGCATCGCGGTGATCGCCGGGCCGGCGGCGGCACCCGACAACCGGCTGCGGCTGCAGGGCTTCTTCGACACGCTGGCCGCGGCCGGCATCGCGCGCGAATCGGTGTCGATGGTGACCGGCGACTTCGCCGCCGAGAGCGGCTGGGCCGGCACCGGCCAGCTGCTCGCGGAGGGCGCGAAATTCACCGCGATGTTCTGCTGCAACGACCAGATGGCGATGGGGGCGATGTCGCGCCTGCAGGCCGACGGCCTGACGGTGCCGGGCGATGTGTCGGTGATGGGCTACGACGACACCGACATCGCGGCGTGGCTGTCGCCGCGCCTGACGACGATCCGCATCGTCGTCGGCGACATGGGGCTGAACGCCTGCCGGCTGCTGTCGAACCTGTGCTTCGGCACCGCGCTGCCGGTGTCGCGCGAGTTCGGGCCGGAGCTGATCATGCGGGATTCGCTGGCAGGGCCGAAGAAGGGCTGACTCAGAGGGCCGAGGCGTGCAGCCTGAAGCCCACAGCCCGGGCCACGGCTCCAGCAGGTGACCGCGCCGTGTTCCGGCGTGATGTTTCACCGCTGTGGCACCGTTTGTCACCGGCCGCGTCCCGTCGAGCCGCCGCAAGCCACCGCTATAGTCGGCGCGAGAGGAGCCGCCCACTTCGCGGAGGAGACCCATGTCCGAGACGAACGCCGCCGAGGCGTCCGCGATCACGCTGCCGGTCATCGACTGGAGCGCCGCCGCCAACCCGCTGCCGCAGGCCGCGCTCGATGTCTTCTGGCAACGCGTTGACGAGAAGCTCGCGCAGGACAACGAGGACTCGCGCCGCCGCCATGAGGTGGCGGTGCAGCGCTGGCCCGACGCGAAGCTGTTCCAGCTGGCGCTGTTCTCCGACGCCGAGAAGGCCGCGCTGCGCACCTACCTCGACAGCGACGCACGCCACCCGCCGCCGCGCGAGCATCCGACGGCACCGGGGCGGGACTGGTACCCGGTCCTGCCTGCGTTGCGCGAACTGCTGCTGCAGCACGAGGTGACGCCAGTCACGCTGTGGAAGATGCTGCAGTTCTTCGACATCGCGAGCGACCAGCGGCGGCGCGGCCTGCACTTCCATGGCGTCGACCTGATCGGCGTTCTGCACCAGCGCACCGGCCGGCCGACGATGCTGGAGCTGTCGCGCATGCTCGACGATTGCAACGAGAACGAGCACCTGCGCGGCCACATGCTGGTGTACGCGCACTGCGGCAGCGGCCTGGTGTTCAACGGCGACGCCGCGTCCGTCTGGCCCTACTTCGTCCACCAGGCGGACTACGTGCTGAAAGTCCTGCAGATGTCGACCGACAGCTACTGGTTCAACCGCGGCCGGCTGTTCAGCTCGATCGGCTCGATCCCGCAGCCGCCGGCGCTGCTGTGGGACGCGCTGTTCGCGCTCGCGGTCGGCAGCGCAAAGGGCGATCGCGCGCTGGCGCAGAAGACGCTGGCCGCGTGGCCGGGCCGCGAGGCGCGCATCGTCGAGGCACTGGCCGACGGCAAGAGCGAGGTGCGCGCGCAGGCCGCGCTGTGGCTGGCGCGGCTGCGCCATGCCGCCGCGCTGCCGGCGCTCGAGGCCGCAGTGCGCAAGGAAAAGCAGGACGTCGCGAAGGGCGCGCTGCTCGACGCGCTGATCGCGTTCGGCCAGCCGGTCGAGGCCTACCTGAACCGCGACGTGATGGCCGCCGACGCCGCCAAACTGCTCGCCAAGGGGCTGACGACCGACCTCGACTGGTTCCCGTGGGCACGCCTGCCGGCAGTGCGCTGGGCCGACGACGGGCAGCCGGTCCCGGTCGACATCCTGCGCTGGCTGCTCGCGCAGGCGGTCAAGCTGAAATCGCCGGAGCCGACCGCGATGCTGCTCAAGACCTGCAGCCTGTTCAACGCGGCCGACCGCGAGACCTTCGGCCAGTTCGTGCTCGACAACTGGCTGGCGGAAGACGAGCGCACCGGCGCCCAGGCGGGCGGCTCGGCCATCGTCTGCAAGGGCCTGCTCGCGGTGGCCGCCGCCTGCGCCGGCAGCGGCGCGGCCCCGGCGGCCCAGCGCTTCCTGAAGACCTGGTACGGCCTGCGGCCGTCGCAGTGCAAGTCGCTGGTCGCGATGCTGGCGTGGATCGAGCACCCGAGCGCGACCCAGCTGATGCTGGCGATCGGCAGCCGCTTCCGCACCAAGGGCATCCAGGACGAAGCCACCAAGCAGGCCCAGGCGCTGGCCGATCGCAAGGGCTGGACGCTGGCCGACCTGTCGGACCGCACCGTGCCCTCCTGCGGCTTCGACGAGACCGGCACGCTGGAACTGGACTTCGGCCCGCGCGCGTTCACCGCGAAGCTGCGGCCCGACCTGAAGGTCGACCTGCTGAACCCGGAAGGCAAGGCCATCGCGGCGCTGCCCGATCCGCGCCAGGACGACGACGCCGAGTTGGCCGCCGCGGCCAAGAAGGCGCTCGCGACCACGAAGAAGGAGCTGAAGGGCATCGCGGCGCTGCAGGCCGACCGGCTCTACGAGGCGATGTGCACCGAGCGCGAATGGAGCTTCGCCGACTGGCGCGACTACCTGCAGCAGCACCCGGTGATGCGCCACCTGGTGCAGCGGCTGGTGTGGCTGCAGGTCGACGGCGGGCACGCGCTGCAGGTGTTCCGCCCGCTCGACGACGGCACGCTGACCGACCGGCACGACGCCGCCGTCACGCTGCCGGACACTGCCCGCATCCGCCTCGCGCACGACACGCTGCTGTCCGACGACGACGTCGCGGGCTGGCGCACCCACCTGGTCGACTACGAGATCGCGCCGCTGTTCCAGCAGTTCGGCAAGGGCCGCTGGCAGCTGCCGACGGCCCAGGCCGCGGCGCGCGAGCTGAAGGATTTCGAGGGCCACCTGCTGCAGGCCTTCGCGCTGCGCAACCGCGCGCAGAAGCTCGGCTATGCGCGCGGCGCCTCCGAGGACGGCGGCTGGTTCTACAGCTACGACAAGCGCTTTCCGACGCTCGGCCTGCAGGCGATGATCCGCTTCAGCGGCAACTCGCTGCCGGAGGACAACCGCAAGGTCGCGCTGGATTCGCTGCTGTTCACTGGTACCGACACCCAGCCCGGCGTCGTTGCGACCGGACTGCCATTGTCGGAGGTGCCGGCCATCCTGCTGGCCGAGTGCCGCGAGGACATTCGCCTGATCGCGGCCGAGGGCAGCGGCTTCGCGGCCGACTGGTCGGCCCAGGTCAGCGGGCAGGGCTGACGCGATGGGCACCGTGCTGCGGGCTCCCGCCGAACTCGCCCACGCCGACGAACTGGCGCGCCTGGCCGCTGCCGACGGCGGTGCGCGCCCGCCCGGCTGGCAGCTCACGCCGCGCGCGGTGCGCAGCTTCATCGTCGGCGACGACAAGCTCGGCGTGAAGCGCAAGTTCTACGGCGACGATGCGCTGATCGATCGCTGCGTCGTCACGCTGATGAGCGACCGCGGCCTGATGCTGGTCGGTGAGCCGGGCACTGCGAAGTCGATGCTGTCCGAGCTGCTGGCCGCCGCGATCAGCGGCCGCTCCACCTGTACCGTGCAGGGCACCGCCGGCACCACCGAGGACCAGATCAAGTACGGTTGGAACTACGCGCTGCTGCTGGCCGAGGGGCCGACACCGCGCGCGCTGGTCGGCGGCCCGGTGCACGAAGCGATGCGCGATGGGCTGCTGTGCCGCTTCGAGGAGCTGACGCGGGTGCAGCCGGAGATCCAGGACTGCCTGATCAGCCTGCTGTCCGAGAAGATGCTGCACATTCCCGAGCTCGCCGGCGCCGAGGCCACGGTGTTCGCGGCGCGCGGCTTCAACCTGGTGGCCACCGCGAACATCCGCGACCGCGGTGTGCACGAGATGTCGAGCGCGCTGAAGCGCCGCTTCAACTTCGAGACGGTGCGCCCGATCTCCGACCGCCAGCTCGAACTGCGGCTGGTGCGCGAGCAGACCGAGGCGCTGCTGCGCCAGGCGCAGGTCGACGTCGAGCTGCGGCCCGATGTCGTCGAGTTGCTGGTCACCGCGTTCCATGACCTGCGCCACGGGCTGACCGCCGAAGGCACGGTGCTGGAGCGGCCGACCGCGGTGATGTCGTCGGCCGAGGCGGTGTCGGTCGGCTATGCGGCCTGCCTCGATGCGCACTGGTTCGGCAACGGCAGCGTCGGCGGCGAGCATGTCGCGCGCCAGCTGATCGGCACCGTGCTGAAGGACAACCCGGACGACGGCAAGAAGCTGCGCCACTACTTCGACGTGGTCGTCAAGGCGCGTGCGCAGCGCGATCCGCAGTGGCAGGGCGTGTTCGACGCGCGCCGCGAACTCGAACGCTGACGCGGCGTGGTCACCTCGGCGAGCACCAACAGCCTGCGCGCGCTCGCCGCGCGCCTGGCCGGCCCGGCGCTGGTCGTGCTGCCGGTGCGCCACCACAGCCCGGCCGCGTCGCTGCAGCTGCAGCGGCTGTTCGCGCAGGCGCCGCCGAGCGCGGTGCTGGTCGAAGGCCCGCGCAGCTTCACGCCGCTGGTGCCGCTGCTGACGCATGCGGACGCGCGCATGCCGCTGGCCGTCTACACCTACGCGGTGCTGGAGGCCGAGGGCCGCGAGCCGACGCGCCATGCCGCCTACTACCCGTTCTGCGACCACTCGCCCGAGCTGGTCGCGCTGCGGCTCGCGCAGGCGGCCGGCATCCCGGCGCAGTTCATCGACCTCGATTTCGCCGAGCAGAGCCAGTTCCAACCGGGCCAGGCCGAGGCGCAGTCGCCAGCCGGCGAATCGCTGCTGTCCGAGCGGCATTTCGAGCGCAGCCGCCGGCTGCAGGCGCTCGCGCGGCAACTCGGCTGCCGCGACCACGAGGCGCTGTGGGAGCACCTGTTCGAGCGCGACGCCGCGACGCGCCCGCTCGCGCAGTACCTCGACGAGATGACCGCCTACTGCCAGCTGGCGCGCGATGACCATCCCCTGGCCGAGCTGGAGGCCGACGGCACGCTGCAGCGCGAGGCCGAGATGGYCTGGCACCTGCGCGAGGCGCTGAGCCGGCGCGCGCCCGGCGACGGCCCGGTGCTGGCGGTGCTGGGCGGCTTCCATG
>NZ_JBFUFQ010000023.1:0-48814 GCF_056403355.1 Rhizobacter sp. P2_H3
AGACTCCCCTGCGCTGACTGGTTTCATGGCCCGTCGCCCAAACTCCCGCCACTCACTTCGTTCGTTGTGGTCAAACAGTGGGCGACAGTCAGTTCACGATCGCGCTTCGCGCGGGGCCATGAAACCAGCCAGCTCCGGCGCCCCCTCCTTATTGGCGCACCACAGCCTCCCCGCACCCGCCTTCTGCCACCGCCCTGCCTTGTGTGGGATGACAAGCGAACAAGTGGGGGTTGGGTTCCGGGCTGCACCCGGTCAGTGGTTGCTGTAGACCAGCAGCCGGCCCTTGTACGCCGCGTGGGTGGCATCCGCCACCTGCTGCAGCCGTTCCTCCTGCAGCGAGAACCCCATCCCCGCCATCTGGCGCGTGAAGGCTGCGCGGTTGCCGCGGTTCGGGTCGACGATCCAGACCTCGGCGCGCGCGCCGACGTGGCGGCCGATGAAGCCGGCCAGCAGGCCGCCGTCGTCGCGCTCGTAGAGGATGTCGCTGCCGATCACCAGGTCGAAGCGGCCGCTGATCGTCTGCTCGTCCTGCGGCACCGGCGGCAGCAGGTCGTCGGCGGATTCGGACCACTGCCCGTGCCGGTAGGCCATCGGCAGCAGGCCATTGAGCCGCAGGTTCTCGGCGAGGAAGCCGGCGGTGAGCGGATGGCAGTCGCTCGCGGTCACGTCGCTGCCGCGGCGGTGGCTGACCAGGCTCGCGAGCGCGAGGCCGCAGCCGATCTCGAGGATGCGCTCCTGCGGCACCATCGCACGCACCGCCATGCGCGCGGCAAGCTGCAGGCCCGACGGCCACAGCAGCCCGAACAGCGGCCAGGCCGCCGACGAGATGCCCTGCTGGAGCGCGAGGTGGTGGGGGTCGGAGAACTGCTGGCGGTCCAGCAACGAGCGAATCTGCAGGTCGGCAACGCCGTCGATGGCGATGTGCTCGTGTTTGACCAGATATCCAGGCATCGCGCAGTGTAGGCGCGATGCCTGGGACGCGCTTGTCAGCCCTCTTTCCGCAGCGACGGGAACAGGATCACGTCGCGGATGCTCGGGCTGTCGGTGATCAGCATCATCAGCCGGTCGATGCCGATGCCGCAGCCGCCGGTCGGCGGCATGCCGTACTCGAGTGCGCGGATGAAGTCGGCGTCGTAGAACATCGCCTCCTCGTCGCCGGCATCCTTGTTGGCCGCCTGCGCATGGAAGCGCGCCGCCTGGTCCTCGGCGTCGTTCAGCTCCGAGAAGCCGTTCGCGTACTCGCGGCCGGTCATGAAGAGCTCGAAGCGCTCGGTGATGCCGGGGTTGGCATCCGACGCACGCGCCAGCGGCGACACCTCGACCGGGTAGTCGATGATGAAGGTCGGGTGCCACAGCTTCTCCTCGACCACGGCCTCGAACAGCCCGAACTGCAGCTCCGGCAGCTTCCAGTGCGCCGGCGCTTCCTCGCCCGCCGCCTTCAGCTTCGCGCGCAGCACCTCGGCGTCGCCGGCCTCGGCCTCGCTCAGCCCGGCGTGCACCACCAGCGAATCGCGCACCGACAGGCGCGTGAACGGCTTGTCCAGGTCGACCGGCTTGCCGGCGTAGGTGATGCTGGCCGAGCCGGTGGCCTGCCGCGCCGCATGGCGCAGCACCTGCTCGGTGAAGTCCATCACGTCGTGGTGGTTCCACCAGGCCGCGTAGAACTCCATCATCGTGAACTCGGGGTTGTGCCGCACCGAGATGCCTTCGTTGCGGAAGTTGCGGTTCACCTCGAACACCCGCTCGAAGCCGCCGACGATCAGCCGCTTCAGGTACAGCTCGGGCGCGATGCGCAGGAACATCTGCTGGTCGAGCGCGTTGTGGTGCGTGGTGAACGGCTTGGCGTTCGCACCGCCCGGGATCGGGTGCAGCATCGGCGTCTCGACCTCCATGAAGCCGTGCTCGATCATGTAGTGCCGGATCGAGCCCAGCGCCTTGCTGCGGGCGACGAAGCGCGCACGCGCCTCCTCGTCGGTGATCAGGTCGACATAGCGCTGGCGGTACTTCTGCTCCTGGTCGGCCATGCCGTGGAACTTGTCCGGCAGCGGCCGCAGGCTCTTGGTCAGCAGGCGCAGCGTGGTCACGCGCACCGACAGCTCGCCGGTCTTGGTGCGGAACAGCGTGCCCTCGGCACCGAGGATGTCGCCCAGGTCCCAGTGCTTGAACGCGGCGTACACCTCGTCGCCCAGCGCGTCCTTCGTGACGAACAGCTGCAGGCGGCCGGTCGAGTCCTGCAAGGTCGCGAAGCTCGCCTTGCCCATCATCCGCTTGAGCATCATCCGCCCGCCCAGGCTCACGACGATGCCCTGCGGCTCCAGCTCCTCGTTCGGGATCTCGCCGTACTTGCGGACCAGGTCGAGCGCATGGTGCTTCGGCTTGAAGTCGTTCGGGAATGCGACGCGGCCCTGCTGGCGGATCGCGGACAGCTTCTCGCGGCGTTCGGCGATCAGCTTGTTTTCGTCTTCGGGCGGCTGGGGAGGAGGGGTATGGGTCATGTGGGGCTCGGAAAATGCGCCGCAATTTTAGGCGGGCCGCCCGGGATTCCCCGGCCCGGGTCGTCCAGGCCGAATAAAATCGCCCGTTTGCCTCGCGGGTGCCCCGCGTAGCGCCTGCCTTTCGAGAGCCCCCATGCCGACTCCCTCCATCATCCGTGACCGCAAGCTGCGCCTGGCGCTGGTGGGCTGCGGCCGCATCGCGCAGAACCACATCGCGGCGCTGAAGCAGCATGCCGACCGGGCCGAATGGGTCGCGGTCTGCGACAACCAGCCCGAACTGCTGGCCAAGGCCGTCGAGCTGACCGGCGCCCCGGGTTTCGCATCGCTCGATGCCTTGCTGGCGGGCAGTGACGCCGATCTCGTCGTGCTGGCCACGCCGAGCGGGCTGCACCCGCGCCAGGCGATCAAGGTCGCGCAGGCCGGCCGCCATGTGCTCAGCGAGAAGCCGATGGCCACCAAGTGGGACGAGGGTGTCGCGATGGTGCGGGCCTGCCGCGATGCCGGCGTCAAGCTGTTCGTCGTCAAGCAGAACCGGCTGAACGCCACGCTGCAGCTCGTCAAGCGCGCGGTCGACCAGGGCCGCTTCGGCAAGCTGGCGATGGTGGCGGTCAACGTGTTCTGGACCCGCCCGCAGGCCTACTACGACGCGGCGCCGTGGCGTGGCCGCTGGGACATGGACGGCGGCGCCTTCATGAACCAGGCGAGCCACTATGTCGACATGGTCGACTGGCTGGTCGGCCCGGTCGACAACGTGCACGCCTACACCGCGACGCTGTCGCGCAACATCGAGGCCGAGGACACCGGGGTGATGAGCCTGCGGCTGCGCAACGGCGCGCTGGCCTCGATCAACGTGACGATGCTGACGCACAACAAGAACTTCGAGGGCAGCATCACGATCCTCGGCGAGCGCGGCACGGTGCGCGTCGGCGGCGTCGCGGTCAACAAGATCGAGCACTGGGAGTTCGACACGCCGCACGAGGACGATGCCAAGGTCGCCGACGCGAGCTATGGCGTCAGCTCGGTCTACGGCCCCGGCCACCCGCTCTACTACGACAACGTGATCAAGACGCTGCGCGGCGAGGCGCATGCCGAGGTCGATGGCTACGAAGGCCTGCGCTCGCTCGAGGTGCTGATCGCCGGCTACCGCTCGGCACGCGACGGCGTGCGCGTCGGCCTGCCCTTGGTTTTTTGAACGGGACATTCTGATGATCCACGCCTCCGCCATCGTCGACGAAGGCGCGCAGCTCGGCGCCGGCACCCGGGTCTGGCATTTCGCGCATGTGTGCGCCGGCGCCCGCATCGGCGACGGCTGCTCGCTCGGGCAGGGTGTCTACGTCGGCAACGACGTCAACATCGGCCACAACGTGAAGATCCAGAACAACGTGTCGGTCTACGACGCGGTGACGCTCGAGGACGACGTGTTCTGCGGCCCGAGCATGGTCTTCACGAACGTCTACAACCCGCGCTCGGCCGTCACCCGCAAGAACGAGTACCGCCGCACGCTGGTGCGCCGCGGCGCGACGCTGGGCGCCAACTGCACGATCGTCTGCGGGCACACGGTCGGCCGCTATGCCTTCGTCGGTGCCGGTGCCGTCATCAACCGCGACGTGCCGGATTTCGCGCTGATGGTCGGCGTGCCGGCCCGCCAGGCCGGGTGGATGAGCCGGCACGGCGAGCGGCTCGAGCTGCCGCTCACCGGCGACGGCGAGGCCGCCTGCCCGGCGACCGGCGAGCGCTACGTGCTGCGCAATTCGGTGTGCCAACCTGCAGAGGAAGTATCCGCATGAGCTCGAAGCTCGAATTCGTCGACCTGAAGACGCAGTACGCCGCGCTGAAGGGCAGCATTGCCGAGCGCATGCAGCGCGTGCTCGACCACGGCCAGTACATCATGGGCCCGGAGGTCAAGGAGCTCGAGGTGCAGCTCGCCGCGTACACCGGCGCGCGCCACTGCATCACGGTCGCGAGCGGCACCGAGGCGCTGCTGATCGCGCTGATGGCGCTCGACCTGAAGCCCGGCGACGAGGTCGTCACGACGCCGTTCACCTTCGCCGCCACCGCCGAGATGATCGTGCTGCTGGGCGGCGTGCCGGTGTTCGCCGACATCGAACCCGACACCTGCAACATCGACGCCGCGCTGATCGAGGCGCGGATCACGCCGCGCACGCGGGCCATCATGCCGGTGAGCCTGTACGGCCAGGCCGCCGACATGGACGCGATCAACGCGATCGCGCAGCGCCACGGGCTGCCGGTGATCGAGGATGCGGCGCAGAGCTTCGGGGCGGACTACGCAGGCCTGGATGACGTCAAGCGCAAGAGCTGCAACCTGAGCACCTTCGGCTGCACCAGCTTCTTCCCGAGCAAGCCGCTCGGCTGCTACGGCGACGGCGGCGCGATCTTCACCAGCGACGACCGCCTCGCGCAGGCCTGCCGCGAGATCCGCGTGCACGGCCAGAGCGCGCGCTACACGCACACCCGCGTCGGTGTCGGCGGGCGCATGGACACGCTGCAGTGCGCGATCGTGCTGGCCAAGCTCGAGCGCTTCGAATGGGAAGTGCAGCAGCGCCTGGCGATCGGCGCGCGCTACAACGAGATGCTGGCCGGCAAGCTGCCGGTGGTGGCACAGCGCGCCGGCCGCACCAGCGTGTTCGCGCAGTACACGGTGTTCGTCGAGGACCGCGCCGCGGTGCAGGCGAAGCTGACGGCGCAGGGCATCCCGACCGCCGTGCACTACCCGCTGCCGATCAACCAGCAACCGGCCTACCGCGCCTGGCAGGTGCCGGGCGGCACGCCGCACGCCGAACGCGCCGCCGCGCGCGTGATGAGCCTGCCGATGAGCGCCGACCTGACCCCCGCCGACCAGGAGCGGGTGGTGCACGCCTTGCTCGCATGACGACAGCGGGCGCGGCCGGCGCAGGCTCGGCGCGGCATGTGCTGACGCTGCTGACGGGCACCGGCCTGGCACAGCTGATCGCGCTCGCCGCGAGCCCGCTGCTGTCGCGCCTGTTCGCGCCGGAAGACTTCGGCGTGTTCGCGCTGTTCCAGAGCGTGGTCGCGCTGCTGGCGATCCTCGCGACCGGCCGCTACGAGCTGGCCATCGTGCTGCCGGAGTCGGACGACGACGGCTGGCAACTGCTGCTGCTCGCGCTGGCGATCACGCTCGCGGTGACCGGGCTGTCGTTGCTCGTTGTTGCGCTCGGTGGCGGATGGATCGCGCAAGCCTCCGGTCACGCCGCGCTCGCGCCGTGGCTCTACCTGCTGCCGCTGAGCGTCGCGCTGACCGCCGTCGTCAACACGCTGGGCTGCTGGTCGAACCGCCGCCGGCAGTACACGCAACTGGCCGGCAACCGCGTCGTGCAAAGCGCGGGCGGCGTCGCGGCCACGGTCGGCCTGGGAGCAGCCGGCTGGGCCGCGCCGGGGCTGCTGCTGGGCGGCGCGCTCGGCCAGGCGATCGCGGCGGCGCTGCTGGGCTGGCAGGCGCGCGGCGATGCCCGGCCGGCGGATCGCCCGCGCCTGAAGGAACTCGCGAACCGGTACCGGAACTTCCCGCGCATCAACCTGCCGCATGCGCTGCTCGATGCGGTGCAGGCGAGCGCGTTGCTCGCGGTGATGGGCGCGGCGTTCGGCAGCCAGGTGCTCGGCTGGTATGCCTTCGCGCTGCGCATCGCGCGCACGCCGCTGGCGATGCTCGGTGCCTCGGTCGGGCAGGTCTTCCAGCAGCGCGCGGCGCAGTTGTGGAACGAGGGCGGCGACCTGGCGGGCCTGGCGCGCCGCACGACGTCGAAGCTCGCGCTGTTCGCGCTGCCGTTCATCGCGCTGATGCTGTTCGCGCCCGACCTGTTCGCGTGGGCCTTCGGCGCCGAATGGCGCGAGGCCGGCGCGCAGGCCCGGCTGCTGACGCCGTGGATGGTGCTGAGCTTCCTGACCTCGCCGCTGTCGCAGCTGCCGCTGGTGGTCGGGCAGCAGGGGCGGGCGCTCGCGTTCGGCGTGGCCTACCAGGTGTCGATGCTGCTGCCCTACGTGCTGGCCTGGGCATGGAAGTGGGACATCACGACAGCGCTCGCGCTGCAGTCCGGCGCGTCATCGGTGGTGCTGCTGGCGTACGGCGTGTGGCTGCACCGGCTCGCGGCGATGAGGCAAACCCCATGAGCAGTGCAGCCTTCTGGAGCCAGCGCGTGCGGCGCTACGGGCACACCGGCTGGTCCGATGCCGCCACCTACGCCTACGACCAGCGGCTGCGGCTGAAGGCCGTGAGCTGGCTGCTGAAGCCGATGGCCGCTGCGCTCGACTACGGCTGCGGTGTCGGCGATTTCTGCGCGCTGCTCGCCACCCGCGCGCAACGCGTCGTCGGGCACGACCTGTCGCGCGACGCACTGCTGCGCGCGGCGCGGCAGCATCCGTCGACCGCCATCCGCTACGAGCCGATCGCGCAGGCGGTGTGGTCGCAGCGCTACGACCTGATCCTCAGCATCACGGTGCTGCAGCACGTGGTCGACGACGGCGAACTGCAGGCCCTGTTGGAGCGCTGTGCCGACGCGCTGCAGCCGGACGGCCGGATGATCGTGCTGGAGACGCTGGCCGACGAGACGCGCGATGGCGGCTACCTGAAGCGCCGCACGCGCGCGGCGCTGGTCGACGCGTTCGCGCGGGCCGGGCTGACGCTGCAGTCGCGCCGCGGCTTCTACCACCCGACCGAGTGCCCGACCCCGGCCTTCGCCGCGTACCGCAAGCGTTTCGTGGTGCGCCTGCTGTCGCGGCTGGCGGGGTGGAAGCTGCCCGGTGCGCAGGCGATGCTGACGCGCATCGCGAATGCCGCGGCCGATGCCGACACCGAGTTCCTCGCGCAGCCGGCGTCGCCGACGCAGCTGTTCGTCTTCGTGCGGAGCGGTGCATGACGGCGCCGGTGCTGCTGGTCGGCAGCGCATCGATCCACGTCGCGCGGATGGCGCGCGGGCTGCTCGCCGCCGGCCAGCCGGTGGTGCTCGCGACGCACGGCGAGTTGAAGATCGACCCGCATCCGCTGCTGCTGGCGCGTGAACAGATCGACCTGTCGATCAAGCGGCTGGACGCGCCGTACCGCCTGCGCCGGCTGATCAAGCGCTGGGCGCCGCGCGTGTTGCACGCGCACCAGGCCAACAGCGTCGGTTGGCACGCCGCCCGTGCGGCACGCGGCACCGGCGTGCCGCTGGTGCTGACGCTGTGGGGCTCCGACGTGCTGACGCTGCCGTCGCGCAGCGCCTTCCACCGCTGGCTGGTGCGCAGCGCGCTGCGCGGTGCGCAGGCCTGGACGGCCGATGCGCAGGTGCTGCTCGCGGCCGCAGCTGCGCTGGCGCCCGAGGCCGCGGCGACGCTGCGCGAATGGATCCCGCTCGGCATCGACGAGCCGCCGGCGCTGCCGGGCGTGCAGGCCGAGCGGCGCCTCCTGTCGTGCCGGCTGCACAAGCCGCTGTACCGCATCGACGCGATCCTGCAGGCCTTTGCGCGGCTGCCGCAGCGTTGTGCCGGCTGGCAGCTGGAGGTCGCGGCCGCCGGCCCGCAGACCGACGAATTGCGCCGCATGGCCGACACGCTGGGCATCGCGGCGCGCGTCGAATTCACCGGCATGCTCGATGCGCAGTCGCTCGCGCGCAGCTACCGCCGTGCAGCCGTCTTCGTCAGCGTGCCGGAATCCGATGGCACCTCGGTGAGCCTGCTGGAGTCGCTGGCCGCCGGCTGCCTGCCGGTGCTGAGCGACCTGCCGGCCAACCGCGAATGGGTGACCGACGGCCACAACGGTTTGCTGGTGGTCGATCTCGCGCGCCTCGATGACGTGCTGCTGCGCGCGATCGACACCTGGGACACCGGCAGCTGGGCGCGCGGCGGGCAGCCGTTCAACCGCCAGCTGATCCGCGACAAGGCGATGTTCGAAGGCAACATCCGTCAATTCATCGCGCTGCATGCGCGCCTGGAAGGCCGAGCTCCATGATGCCGCGCATCGTTCACCTGACCACCGTGCACCCGCGCGACGACATCCGCATCTTCCACAAGGAATGCCGCTCGCTCGCGCGTGCCGGCTACGAGGTGATCCAGGTCGTCGGCGACGGACTCGGCGATGCACAGGTCGACGGCGTGCGCATCGTCGACATCGGCACGCCGCCGGCCGGCCGCCTCGCGCGCATGCGCCGCCAGCCGAAGCTCGCGTTGCAACGCGTGCTCGCCCTGCAGCCGGCGCTGGTGCACTTCCACGACCCGGAGCTGCTGCCGGTCGGCGCCGCGCTGGCACGCCGCGGCATCGTCGCGGTCTACGACGCGCACGAAGACGTGCCGCGCCAGATCCTGACCAAGCAATGGATTCCCGCGGCGCTGCGTGCGCCCTTGTCGTGGGCCTTCGAGCGCTACGAGAACTGGCGGGTACGGCAGCTGTCGGGCGTGGTCGGCGCCACGCCGCACATCACCGCGCGCTTCGCGCTGCTGGCGCGGCGCGCGGCCAACGTCAGCAACTTCCCGTTCCTCGACGAGCTCGCGGTGGCGGCTGCACCGCAGCCGCGCGGAAACATCGTCTGCTACGTCGGCGGCATCACGCGCACGCGCGGTGCGCGCGAGATGGTGCTGGCCTTGCCGCAGGTGCCGGGCGTGACGCTGCTGCTGTGCGGCCGCTTCGAGGATGCGGCGCTCGAGGCCGAGCTGCGCGCGCTGCCCGGTTGGGCGCAGGTGGACTACCGCGGCCAGGTCGGCCGGGCGCAGGTGCGCGACGTGATGGCGCGTTCGTTCGCCGGGCTGGTCACGCTGCAGCCGATGCCGAGCTACCTGGATTCGCTGCCGATCAAGATGTTCGAGTACATGTCGGCGCAGCTGCCGGTGATCGCGTCGAACTTTCCGCAGTGGCGCGAGATCGTCGAGGTGCACGGCTGCGGGCTGTGCGTGAACCCGCTCGACCCGAACGCGATCGCCGACGCGATCCGGCTGCTGCGCGATGCGCCGGACCGGGTGCGCGCGATGGGCGAATCGGGCCGGCGCGCGGTCGACGAGGTGTTCAACTGGCCGCAGGCCGAGCGGGCGCTGCTGGCCTTCTACGACGAGTTGCTGCGTTGAACATCCTGTTGATCAACCACTACGCGGGCTCGCCGCGCCACGGCATGGAGTTCCGGCCGTACTACCTGGCGCGCGAATGGGTGCGCGCCGGGCACCGGGTGCAGATCGTCGCGGCGTCGCAGTCGCACGTGCGCAGCCGGCAGCCGGAGGTCGGCGACACGCCCCTCGACGAGACGATCGATGGCATCGCCTACCGCTGGCTGCCGGCGCCGCGCTACGGCGGCAACGGCATCGGCCGGGTGCGCAACATTGCGGCCTTTCTGATGCGGCTGTGGCGCGAGACGCCGGCGCTGGTCGAGCGCTTCCGGCCCGACGTGGTGATCGCCTCCAGCACCTACCCGATGGACATGTGGGTGGCACGGCGCATCGCGCGGCGTGCGAAGGCGACGCTGGTGTTCGAGGTGCATGACCTGTGGCCGCTGTCGCCGATCGAGCTGTCGGGCATGTCGCCGCGGCATCCGTTCGCGCTGCTGTGCCAGAAGGCCGAGGACGATGCGTACCGCGATGCCGACGTCGTGGTCTCGATGCTGCCGAAGGTGGCCGGCCACATGGGTGCGCACGGGCTGGACCTGCGCAAGCTGCACATCGTGCCGAACGGCATCTCGCCGGACGACTGGGCCGGCGAGCCGGCGCCGCTGGATGCGGCCATCGCTTCGCACATCGCCGCGCAGAAGGCGCAGGGCCGCACCGTCGTCGGCTACGCGGGCTCGCACGGGCTGCCGAACGCACTCGACGTGATGCTCGATGCGGCGGCGCTGCTGCGCGACGAGCCGGTCTCGTTCGTGCTGGTCGGCGACGGCATGGAGAAGCCGCGCCTTGCGCAGCGCGTCGCGGACGAATCGCTGCGCCACGTCGCGCTGTTCCCGCCGGTGCCGAAGGCGCAGATCCCGGCGCTGCTGCGCGAGGTCGACATCGCCTACATCGGCTGGCAACGCACGCCGATCTACCGCTTCGGCATCGCGCCGAACAAGCTGATGGACTACATGATGGCCGGTTGTGCGGTGCTGCATTCGGTGGAAGCCGGCAACGACCCGGTGGCGGAGGCCGGCTGCGGCGTCACGGTGGCGCCGGAAGACGCCGCGGCGGTGGCGCAGGGCCTGCGCACGCTGGTGTCGGCGGGGGGTGCCGCGCGGCGCGAGATGGGCGGGCGCGGACGGCAGTTCGTCGTCGAGAACCACAGCTATCCGGTGCTGGCGCGGCGCTTCATCGACGCGCTGCCGGGGGGGCCGGCATGACGCACGAACCTGACCGTGTCGCGCAGCGCTACGCGCGCCGCCAGGTCGGCGACCGCTACAGCCTGCTGCGGTCCGAGGTGTGGCAGATGGTGCAGGAGCGGCAGCGCGCGATGCTGGGGCTGTTCGCGCGGCATGGTGTCACCGACCTGTCGGCGTTGCGGCTGCTGGAGGTCGGTTGCGGGCAGGGCGGCAACCTGCTGGAGCTGCTGCGGCTCGGCTTCGCGCCCGACCGGCTGAGCGGCATCGAACTGCTGCCCGAACGCCTCGCGCAGGCGCGGGCATGCCTGCCGTCGGCGGTGGCGCTGCACGAAGGCGATGCGGTGCAGGCACCGATCACCGATGCATCGCAGGACATCGTGTTCGCCGCGACGGTGTTCTCGTCGCTGCTCGACGACGCGTTCCAGCAGCAACTGGCCGCGGCGATGTGGCGCTGGGTGCGGCCGGGCGGCGCGGTGCTGTGGTACGACTTCACGGTCGACAACCCGCGCAACCCGGACGTGCGCGGCGTGCCGCTCGCCAGGCTGCGCGCGCTGTTCCCGCATGGGCGCATCGACCGGCGCCGCGTGACGCTTGCGCCGCCGATCGCGCGCGCGGTCGCACCGGTGCACCCCGCGCTCTACACTCTCTTCAACACCTTGCCGGCGCTGCGCACCCACGTGCTCGCCTGGATCGCCAAGCCTTGACCATGTCTGCCAACCTGCCGTTCCTCCCCTTCGCCCTGCCCGAGATCGGCGACGAAGAAATCGCCGAAGTCGTCGACACGCTGAAATCCGGCTGGGTCACGACCGGCCCGAAGACCCGGCGCTTCGAGGAAGACTTCACCGCCTTCCTCGGCGACCCGGACCTGCACTCGATGGCCGTCAACTCGGCCACCGCCGGCCTGCACCTCGCGCTCGAGGCGTTGGGCATCGGCCCGGGCGACGAGGTGATCACCACCACGCACACCTTCACCGCCACCGCCGAGGTGGTGCGCTACCTCGGCGCCGATGTCGTGCTGGTCGACATCGATCCGGCCACGCTGTGCATCGACGCGGCCGCGGTGGAAGCGGCGATCACGCCGCGCACCAAGGCCGTCATCCCGGTGCACTACGCCGGCCTGGGCGCCGACATGCCGGCGCTGCTGGCCGTCGCGAAGCGGCATGGCCTGAAGGTGGTCGAGGACGCGGCTCATGCATTGCCGACCACCGTGGGCGGGCAGCTCGTGGGCACGCTGGACTCCGACGTCACGGTGTTCAGCTTCTACGCCAACAAGACCATCACCACCGGCGAGGGTGGCATGGTCGTCACGCGCGATCCGGAGCTCGCGAAGCGCATCAAGGTGATGCGCCTGCACGGCATGAGCCGCGATGCGTTCGATCGCTTCACGGCCAAGGTGCCGAGCTGGTACTACGAGATCGTCGCGCCGGGCTTCAAGTACAACCTGACCGACATCGCGTCGGCGCTCGGCATCCACCAGCTGAAGCGGGCGCGCGACTTCCGCCGCCGCCGCGCCGAGATCGCGGCGCTCTACCACGCCGGCTTGGCGGGCCTGCCGTTGCGGCTCCCACCCGATGCGCAGGCCGGCGACGCCCACGCCTGGCACCTGTACGTGGTGCAGCTCGCCGACGGCGCGCGCATCGGCCGCGACGCGCTGATCGAGCGCCTGTACGCCGCCGGCATCGGCTGCAGCGTGCACTACATCCCGCTGCACTTGCAGCCGTACTGGCGCGACCGCTACCAGCTGTCCGCAGCGCAGTTCCCGCACAGCCAGAAGGCATTCGAGACCCTGGTCAGCCTGCCGATCTACACGCGAATGAACGATGCCGATGTCCAGCGGGTGGTGGATGCGGTGCATGCCGCGCTGAGCTGACAAGGTCGTGCTGAAGCGGACCATCGACATCGCGGCGTCGGCGCTGGGGCTGGCGCTTCTCGTGCCGGCCTTCGCGGTGATGGCGTTGCTGATCAAGCTCGATTCGCCGGGGCCGGTGTTCTTCCGGCAGGTGCGCGTCGGCCGGTTCGGCCGGCCGTTCCGCATCTTCAAGTTCCGCACGATGACCGTCGCCCCGCCGTCAGGCGCCGGTCCCGAGTTGACGGTGGCGGGCGATGCGCGCATCACCCGCGTCGGCCAGGTGCTGCGCAAGTACAAGCTCGATGAGTTGCCGCAGCTGATCGACGTGCTGCGCGGCACGATGAGCCTCGTGGGCCCGCGGCCCGAGGTGCCGCGCTACGTGGAGCACTACCCCGACGCATCGCGCGAGCGCGTGCTGAGCGTGCGCCCGGGCATCACCGATGCGGCATCGCTGCACTACCGCGACGAGAACGACCTGCTCGCGAAGGCGGCCGATCCCGAACGCGAGTACATCGAGGTCATCCTTCCTTCCAAGCTGCAGTACGCGCTCGAGTATGTCGACACCGCGACGGTCGGGACTGACCTGCGCGTGCTCGGCCTCACGCTGCGGACGGTGTTCGCACCGCCGCTGCGCTCAACCCGGAGTCTCCTGCTCATGAACGACAGCAAAGTGTGGGGCTGGCTGGACCGCCAGATGTCCGGCCTGGATCCGTGGCGCAAGTGGCTGGCGACGGCCGCGGACGGCATCGTGATCCTCGCCTGCTGGCATTTCACCTACCTGTTCCGGCTCGGCTTCGAGCGCTGGCAGCCGGGACGGCCTGTGTATGACGACTGGGTGGCCGCGGGCGTGGTGCTGGCTTACCTGGCCGGCCTGCAGCTGACGGGTGTGCGGCGCGGCCTGTGGCGCTTCTATGGCTTCGACGACTTCAAGCGCATTGCCGCCGCCTGCCTGCTGGCCGGCCTCGGCAGCGCCGTCGTCGTCATGATGGCGCAGCTGGTCGGCGTGCCGCGGGCGGTGCTGCTGTTGCATCCGCTCTTTGCGCTGCTGGCGCTCAGCCTGCTGCGCATGAGCTACCGGATGCTGGGCGAGCATGCGCAGGCACGCGTCAATGGCGCCGGAGGCGAGCCGCGCCACGCCATCGTGCTGGGTGCCGGCAATGCGGCGCGGCGCCTCATTGCCGGCATCCACTTGCGCGACGGCTGGAACGTGATCGGCCTGCTCGACGACGATCCGAACAAGCGGGGTCATCGTGTGGCGGGACTGCGCGTCCTCGGCAGCCTGGACGACCTCGCCCGTCCCCACATCCGTGCCAGTGCCACGCATGTGATCGTCGCGATGCCGGGTGCCACGGCGCAACAGCGGGAGCGGGCCATCGAGCTGGCACGGCGTACGGGATTGCAGGTCCTGACCGTGCCCAGCCACCATGAATTGCAACCCGAGCCGGTGGCGGGGCCGCAAACCTGATCAGCGCTGCTGCAGGGCAGCCGCCACTTCGCTGTTCACTTCGTCGGCCGAGCGGAATTCCGGAACCAGGTTGGTGATCTGGCGCAGCATGCCGTCGTGGTCATCGGCGTCGCATGCCGTGCGCAGCGAGTCGAGCATCTTGTCGAGCAGCGGCGAGTCGATGTAGCGCTCGCGTGCGCACAGGATGCGTGGGTGGCCGCTCGGCACGGTTTCGTTGCCGATCAGCAGTTCCTCGTACAGCTTCTCGCCGGGGCGCAGCCCGACGAACTTGATCTCGATGTCGCCGTCCGGTTGTTCGGCGGTGCGTTCGGTCCGGCCCGACAGCCGGATCATCGAACGGGCCAGGTCGGCGATGCGCACCGGTTCGCCCATGTCGAGCACGAACACCTCTCCGCCCCGGGCCATGGCACCCGCCTGGATCACCAGCTGCGCGGCTTCCGGGATCAGCATGAAGTAGCGAATGATGTCCGGGTGCGTGATCGTGACCGGGCCGCCAGCGTGGATCTGCCGCTTGAACAACGGCACGACCGAACCCGATGAGCCCAGCACGTTGCCGAAGCGGACCATCGAGAACACGGTGCGGCCGCCGCGCTGGGCGCCCGCCTGGAAGATCAGCTCGGCGGCGCGCTTGGAGGCTCCCATCACGTTGGTCGGCCGCACTGCCTTGTCGGTGGAGATCAGCACGCAGGTCTCGACCTCGGCCGCCAGCGCCGCCTTGCACACCATCCTCGTGCCGAAGACGTTGTTGCGCAAGCCCTGCTGGACGTTGCTCTCGACCAGCGGAACGTGCTTGTACGCTGCAGCGTGGTAGACCGTCTGCACGCCGTGGCGGCGCATGGTGGCGAGCATCAGCGATTCGTCGAGCACCGAGCCCAGGCAGGGGATGATTTCCACGCCACCGGTGGACGCCGAATGGCGCAACTCGTGCTCGATCGAATAGAGCGCGAACTCGGAATGGTCCAGCAGGACCAGTCGCGCGGGCTTCTGCGAGAGGATCTGGCGGCACAGCTCGCTGCCGATGGAGCCGCCGGCGCCGGTGACCAGCACGGTCTTGCCGGCGATGTTGCGGGCGAACAGGTCGGGTTGTGGCGGAACGGGGTCGCGCCCGAGCAGGTCGGCCACGTCGAGTTCGCGAATGTCCGAGACCTCGGCCTGGCCGTTGACCAGCTCGACCAGCCCCGGCAGCATCTTGATCGGCAGGCCGACCCTTTCCAGGCCCTTGATCATGTCGCGCTTGCGCGACGAGGTGACCGAGGGCATCGCCAGCACGATCAATGCAGCGTCGTGGCGCTCCACGGCACGGTCCAGCGCCGAGGGGGCATAGACGCGCAGTCCCGCGACCGTCTTGTGGTGCAGGTCGATGCGGTCGTCCAGGAAGCAGACGGCGCGGTATTCGGTGCTGAACTGCATCGCCTGCGCGAGCTGCACGCCGGCGTCGCCGGCGCCGTAGATGATGGTGTGCAGGCGCGGGCGCCCCGGGTTCTTCAGCCCCTGCCGAAGCAGCTGGCGGGCAATGAAGCGTGATGTGATCACGTAGGTGAACGCCACGAACCAGTAGATCAGCAGCGCCGAGCGGGGCAGCACGTGCACGTTCATCAGCAGCGCCAGGCTGAACACCCCGAGCACGACGAGGGCCAGCGAGCCGCTGGCCGCTGCCACGACGCGAAGGTCGATGTAGCGAACCACCGTGCGGTACAGGCCTGCGACGCCCAGCACCGGCAAGGTCAGCAGCCCCAGCACGATCTGGATTGCTGGCACGGTATCCAGCGCCGAGGACACCGAGCCGAGCCGGAAGGACACCGACGCGAGCACGCACAGCGGCAGGAAGACGGCGTCGCTGCCAATCATCATCGCCAGCTTGGCGCGCGGCGGGAGTTTGGCGAGCCAGAGGCCCAGTCGGCTTCGGATCATGCGATTCAACCCCGCTGGGATCTGTCGGCTGCGACGGTGATGCCGGCCGGCACCTTCTGGCCCGGGCCCAGCGTGCAGCCTTCCTGGAGCCAGGCTTCGTCGCCGAGTTCGGCTCCGCCTGCCATGCAGGCGCCGATGCCCACATGAGCAAAGTCACCGAGCCGTGCGTCGTGGTCGATGATGGCTCCGGCGTTGACGATGACGCCGTCGCCGACATGTGCATCGCATCCGATGACGGCATTGGCCATGATGGTCACACCGGCGCCGATGAAGGCGCGCGGCGACACCACGGCACGCGGGTGGATCACGCCGGCGGCCGTGAATCCGGCGGCCAGCGCCTGCTGGAACGCCCGGCGCCGGGCGGCGTTATTGCCGATGGCGATCACGACCGCATCCGCCTGCTCGCGCAGACGGATCAGATCGGCGAGCCTGCCAAGCACCGGCTCATCCCACACCTGCTGCAGGTCGGGCCAGCGGTCGTCGAGAAAGCCGACCGGCCGCTGCTGCGCGCACAGCAGCGCGTCCGCGACCGAGCGGCCATATCCCCCTGCGCCCACGATCAACACACGAGCCATGGTCAGACGTCCTGTTCGGCGCGCACGCCGGCCTTGTAGCGAAAGGCCAGCCACACCAGCGGTGCATAGGCCACGATGGTGGCAGCGACGCCGTCCACCAGCCGCCAGGCGACCAGCAGCGCAATCGGCAGCAGCCACAACAGATTCACGGCAGCGAAGGCCAGCGTCACTCGCTGATGCGAACGGTGCTTGCGCGATGCATATTGATAGGCATGGCTGCGATGGGCTTCGGAGAATCGCTCGCCGCGCCGCACCCGTCGCACCAGCGTCGTCGTGGCGTCGACCATGAAGCCCCCCAGCAGGATGAACCAGCACCAGAACACCTGCGTGGCCTGCTGCGCCGTCCAGAGGGAGAGCAGGGCCAGCACCAGGCCGATGAAGCCGCTGCCCGAGTCGCCCATGAAGATCTTCGCCGGCGGGTAGTTCCAGGCGAGGAAGCCTGCAACGCAGGCGGCGAACGCGACGGGAACGAACCAGTGGGGCGTTGCGGTGGCAATCCACCAGCATGCAGCACCACCGAGCGAGACGGTGATGGCTTCGACGCTCGCGATGCCGTCGATGCCGTCCATGAAGTTGCAGAGGTTGATCATCCAGACCACGTAGGTGACCGCCAGGGCGAGGCCGAACCATCCGAGGTTCACCGACAGGCCGAAGATGGGCACGGGCGGTATGCCTCTCAGCACAATCAGGACCCAGGTGCCCGCCGCCGCATGGATGAGGAAGCGCCAGCGCGCGGGGATCGACTTGCGGTCGTCGATGAAGCCCACGATGGCGACGGCGAGGCCGCTGCCCAGCGCCGCGGCGGCAAAGTCCGCCGGAACGTGTCCGGCGAGCCAGAGGAGGGCCACCAGCGCGAGAAAGGACCCGACGATGGCGACCCCGCCCCCACGCGGCGTGGGGATGGTGTGGGAACTGCGGGCATTCGGATGGTCGAGCAGGTCGGCATCCAGGGCGTACTTGCGCGCACGCTCGGTGGTGACCCAGGAGGCGACCAGGCCCAGCAGCAGACACAGGATGATCATGGAATTGAGGAGGGGGAGGCTTGCGCGTAGCGCAGGAGTTTAGTGGCTTGTGCCGCGGGTGCCATCCGACATGGCGGGAGGTCGGGTGTCGGGTCGCCGCGCTCGCGCCTGTTCCTGTGCGGCAAGCAACTGAAGTGCCCAACCCTCGCACGAGTACGACTGCCGAAGCGAATCCTCGACGGGCTCGAACGGCACGCCGAGGAACGCGTCGTCGATCGCCGGCGCGGATCGCGAGATCAGCAGCACGCGCGAGGGATGGAACAGGTCGCTCTCGAGAATATGGCGATTGGTGGTGATGAGCTTCTTGCCGGCGAGCAAGGTCTCGATGGTGCGCATGGTGAGGCCGCGCTGGCGGGGATGTTCGACGTCGAGCACGGCACACGACTGCGCGACGACGGAGCGCACCTGCGCCGGCGCCATCGCCCGGGTCGACAGCTCGCCGCGCGCCGCACGCCACATGGCCGGGGAGCGAAGCCGCGCCACGACGGACTGGAGCGTGCTGGGAAAGAAGCCGAAGACGAACGCGCGCGCGGCGTCCTTCATGGACTGACGCACCCGGTTGACGACCCGGTAGCGATCGGAATGCAGTGTGCCGATGAAGCACCAGTCGAAGAGGTAGCCGGAAGCGGGTGTGGCGATCGGTGCCGTGTTCTTCGCGAACAGCGGGCGGTGATTCCAGCCGTGGCGCTGCGCGTCCTGCGGGTCGAACGTGGCAACGCTGTCGAAGCTGCCCAGCAAGGCCGGGGCTCCCGGGACGTTCTCCAGGCCATCCCACAGGTAGAAACCCATCGAGGCGCCGGGAAACCGTTGCCGCATCTGCTGCACGACGTGCGTCGTCAGGCCCTCGCCCTTGATGACCAGCACATGGGAGATCGACCGCGGATCGAGCGCATCGAGGCGGCGCAGGAAGTGCCGCTGGGACACCTTGCGGGTCCAGCCCGGCAGCAGCCGCAACAGGATCTTGTGGAGCGTGCCGTCGCTTGCGCGCTCGTTCCACCAGGTCACCTCATAGCCCAGGCCGCGCAGCGTGTCGCAGATGATCTGGTGGTAGTTGAATGTCAGCGGCGATACGAGCAGCACATGCCCTCGACGCGGGCTTGCTGCCGGCACGTTGGCGGTCTGGTTCATGGTTCGGCAGGGCCTTTCGGTCCGACGATGCGCGCCGGCACGCCGACCGCCAGTGCGCCTGCCGGAACGTCGGCCAGGACCACGGCGTTGGCGCCCACTGTGCAACCCTGCCCCAGGGTCACCGGGCCGAGCACTTTCGCGCCCGCCGCCAGCGTGACGTCGTCCTCGACGAGCGGGCGCTTGGCGGCATCGAAATGGAAATCGGCCTCGCGCGCGCCCAGCGTCACTTGTTGGAAGATGGTGACGCGGTCGCCGATGCGTGCAGCGCCGAGGACGGTGCCGTAGGTGTGGGCGATCACCAGCCCGGGGCCGATCGGCAGGCGTGCCGGGACCTCGAGCCCGAACAGCACGGCGTTCAGCAGGCCGGGCAGCTTGGCCAGGCGGGGCCAGCCGCCGGCCCACAAGGCCTGGCCGGTGCGCAGCAGCCAGACGGGGGCGAAGCGCGGCGAGAAGGCACTCGACCAGCGCCGCGCGCGGCCGGGCTGGCCGCTCAGGGCACACAGACGTGCCCAGTCGGCATCGAGCAGCTCGTTGCGTGTCATGGATTGCTGAGTCCCTTTTCGCGCAGCACTGCGGTGGCGGCCTCCAGCTGATCGACGTGCACGGGCTGCGTGCGGGCCCAGTTGCAGAAGCGGGTCAGGCCTTCGTCCAGACTGACCGTGGGCCGCAGGCCGAGCAGGGATTCCAGCCGGGTCAGGTCGGCATAGCAGTGGCGGATGTCGCCGACGCGGTACTGGCCGGTGATCCGCGTGCGCGCGTCGAAGCCGGAAACCCTGCGCAGCGTCTCGCTGAGGGCCAGCACCGAGGTCGGCACGCCGGCGCCCACGTTGATGACGGCGTTGTTCGGCAGGTCGGCCTCGATCGAACGATGCAGTGCGTGCACCACGTCGTCGACGTGCACGAAGTCGCGCGACTCGTGGCCGTCTTCGTAGATCGGGATGTCCAGGCCCTGGCGGATGCGGTTGAAGAAGATGGAGATGATGCCGGTGTACGGATTGCGCAGAGACTGGCCTTCGCCGTAGACGTTCTGGAAGCGCAGGATCGTGGTCTTCAGGCCGACGGACAGCGAGGCGGTGCGCACGAGCATCTCCTGCGCCATCTTGGTGGCCGCGTACACCGAGCCGGGGGCCGGCGGCAGCGTCTCCGGCGTGGGGATCGCGTGCAGTGCGCGGCCTGCATCGTCGGTGAGTTCCCAGCGCGCCTGGGCGAGTTGCTCCTTGCCGCGCGTCTCGGGCTGCAGCACGACGCCGGGCTGCGCATCGCTGCGGTAGGCCCCTTCGCCGTAGATGCTGCGGCTGGAAGCCAACACCAGGCGCGTCGGCCGGCGCGTGCACTTGGCGATGGCCTCGAACAGGGCTGCCGTCCCCAGCTCGTTCACGCCGACGTAGTGGCGGATCTGGTACATCGACTGCGCGGTACCGGTTTCGGCGGCGAGGTGGTAGACGCTGTCCACGCCTTCCAGCAGCTGTGCATTCTCGGCAATGTCGCGCACGTCGAGACGGACGAAGCGGGCGCCGTCCGGGACCTGCACGTTGGGCAGGTCGCCGTGGATCTGCGTCGACAGCGGGTCGAGCAGCGTGACGTCATGGCCCGCGGACAGCAGCCGGCGCGCGAGGGTGGTGCCGATGAAGCCGAGGCCGCCGGTGATGAGGATCTTTTGCATGGGTCGTGGTCGTGTGGGTTGGCTCGCAGGTCAGAGCTTGTCGCGCGGCATGAAGCGCTTTTCGGGCGCCCCGAGCAGCAGGTCGATCAGGAGCTGCTTTGCCCGGACCAGCCAGCCCCAGGGCTTGCCGTAGGCGGCGGCGACGATGGCGGGAAAATCCTTGCGGAACACCAGGTCGGGGCGCACCGAGGAGATGCCGCCGGCGGAGAAGTACGCGACCATCTCCTGCGACACCCCGAAGCGCAGCGCGCGATTGGAGACGATGTCGATGTTCAGCTTGTGGTCCGCCTGCATGCGGTAGCGGACCTCGTAGCGGTGCTCGAGCAGGTGGCTGCACCGATAGAAGATGCCCTGGTGGCACCAGTTGGCAAGGATGAGCGAGGTCCGCCGCGTCGACGGGCGCTGCACGCCGGTGGCCTGCATGTAGCAGGTGGCGGCGTAGAGGTGGTAGGGCTCGGGCGCTGCCGCGAGGTGGGCGATGACGCTGTCCATGCCGGGCAGCGCGATGTCGTCCACGCCGAAGAAGAGCAGGTAGGTTCCGTCCGCTGCGCCGATGCCGGCGTTGTAGGCGGCATAGACGCCTTCGGCCGGCACCTGCAGGCGCTTCACGTCGGCGAAGGCGGCGAGGGATGCGGGTTCGAGCCTGGCCGGTTCGCCACTCTCGACGAGGACGATCTGAATGCGGTGCGCGTGCGCCAAGGCCGAGAAGGAAGCGAGGCACAGCGCGAACGGTGCGGCGGGCGGGTCCTTGGCGGCAATGACGAGTGATAGAAGGTACTTATCCAAGTTGTCGCCTGGGGGTGGCTCCGTAGAGCGGGATGGTGGTGAGCAGCAGCAGGATGTAGATGGTGATGTCCTGCATGATCAGATTGAAGTCCTGGGACGCGCCGGCCAGGGACACCAGGAAGAACGGGTAGAAGATGGCGAGGTGCGTTGGCCGCGACAGCGTGCGTCGGAACACTGCAAGCAGCAGGCCGAGGTAGGCAACCACCACAATGGCGCAAAGCAAGATGCGCTCGTCGGGGAAATTGCACAACGCATAGGCGGACAGCCGGGCATTCGGGCCGGTGAAGGTGTTGATCCCGACCGTCTCGATCATCAGGGCGAATCCGAACAGCGTGTCGATGTTGTTCGCCGATGCGTCCCCGGCGAGCCGCGCCCAGCCGCGGTGCATGCTGGCGAAGGTCGAGACGTTCTCGCAGGCGGCGGTCGGCCGCTCTGAGAAGTAGGTCATGATCGTCGCTTCGCCGAAGAGGAAGAAGCGGTCCGAGACGTCGCCGGCCGACACGTCCAGCCGCGTCAGGGCCAGTGCCACCATCGCGCCCACGAAGACCGACAGCTTGAGTTTGTCGGCTCCGCGGATCTGCATGCGCGGGGCGATGGACAGGTCACGCAGCGCGAGGAAGGCGGTGAACAGACTGAACGCGAACGAGGCCTTGGACCCGGTCAGGACATTGCCGATGACGGCGGTGACCAGCAGCAGGTAGCCCAGGCCGCGCCGTCGCGGGTTCAGCAGCAGGATGAACACGCCGAGGTAGGACAGGGGCGTGGCCAGCTGGATGAATGGCTTGAGCAGCGAGAACCAGGCGCCGGTCATGTACTGGATGCGCGAGCTGCCGTCCGTGGGCGTCGCCACGTAGTTGAAGATCGCGATCAGCACCATGAAGGCGACGAACGGTCGCGCAAACGGGCCGTCGAAGAAGCGATTCAGCGCGTCGATCACCCGCACCCGGTTGCGGATGAGGCGGCCGTAGACGGCATACATCGCGGCCAGGAAGGCGAACTCGACGGCGAAGAAGTGGATGCCGCGCTCCACCGGGATCGCGTCCGTGCTCAGCCCGGCGATGACGGTCGTGGCGTTGAAGAAGAGCGTGATCTGCGAGAACAGCAGGCCGTTGAGCAGCTTCACACCGAACAGCTTCGGCGTGACGATGATCCCCACCACCGTGATCGCCAGCAGGGCCCAGGCGAAGACGGTGTCGAAGACGATCAGCTCAAGCAGGTCTTTCATGGCGTGCGATCGGCCCTCAGGTCACTTGCGGAGCAAGTCGCCCTGGTTCAGCAGCGACGAGTAGTGCGCCAGGTAGCGCATGAGGTTGAAATACCGGTCCGGGCCCAGCAGGCGCAAGGTCCAGCGGAACGCGCCGGTGATGATGCGCTGCTGGCGCGAGTAGTCGGCCTGGACCTTGAAGTTGGCATGCGTCGTGGACGCTGGCCGTGCCGAGGTCAGGCCGTGCTCGCGCGCGTAGCGGTGGACCGCACCGTTCGCCGCGAACGGGTTCGTCTCGCCCTGCACCTCCGGGCGGTCGCAGACGGCGTAGAACCGACGCAGCGCGGGCGCGACCGTGTCGCCGTTGTCGAAGCGCCCGTAGCTGTAGGCCGGGTCGGTGACCTGCACCAAGGCCTTCGCCTTGTGCAGGTAGTCACGGTAGACCGCCGCTGCCTGCGCGAAGTCGGGGCGGGATCCAGCGACATGGCGGGTCTGCTTGTCGGCGACGGCCTGCGCGTCCGATTCCACGAAGGAACTGAAGTGCACGAAGCCGAGTGCCGCACTGCCGTTGACGCGCCACCCGCGGTCGGTGCGCGACAGCTGCCGCTCGTGGAGGTTCCAGAAGGCCACGTTCAGGCCCGGGTCCTTGAGGAGACCGAGGTCGTCGAAGAAGGCGAATGCCAGGTCGATCCATTTCTGGTCGACGCCGAGCCCCAGCTGAGGCTCGTAGTAGCAGTCGCGGTGACAACGCGCATGCCACCAGCGCAGCATCTGCTCGGCCGAAGCCGAGCGTCGCACCGCGAAGAAGCCCAGGTTGTTGCTGCCGAAACGCAGCAGGTCGCGGTCGCTCGGCCGGCCTTCACCATCGTAGGGTGTGAGCGCATGCGGCGTGAACACGGCGGCGTGCCTGTCCAGGCCGGCGTACACCGTGTCGAGCGGCGAGAAGACGCAGACGTCAGGATCGAGGTAGATGACCCGCTCGTGCGAGGCCAGCAAGTGCAGCGCGGCGCATGGCTTGAGTGCGGTGTTGAACTCGATGATGTTGTACTTGAATGCGCACTTCAGGTAGTCGGGGAAGCCGAGGTCCTCCGCCCACAGGATGCGTACGCGCGGATCCGACAGGCCGATGTCGCGCTTGCCGTCGGCGAGCAGGATCACCAGCGAGGCCTGCGGCTCGTGATCCAGTGCCGATAGGCACATTGCCATGGCCTTCGGCAGGTAGTTCACCGAGCAGGCCGTGAAGATGGCCGTCGAGGCCGCGCGCCCGGCGGGGCCGCCGGTGGCGTGCAGGGCGGCGGTCATGCGCCCACCACCCGGCGGTAGGCGTCGACGGTTTCCCGGGCACAGCGGTCCCAGGTGAACTCGCGCACGCGTGCCGCGCCGCGCGCCAGCAGGTCCGTGCGCCTGCTCTCGTCGAAGCATGCCACCTCCAGAGCCTGGCGGGTCGCGTCGACGTCGCTCGGATCGAACAGCATCGCCGCATCGCCGACGACCTCGGGAATGGAACTCGTGTCGGAGCAGACGACGACGCAGCCGGAACTCATCGCCTCCAGCGGCGGGATCCCGAAGCCCTCGTACAGCGAGGGGTAGACGAAGGCACGGGCATGGCGGTAGGTCCGCGCGAGGTCATCGTCGGAACCGCCGAGCCGCACGACGCTGCCCGGTCGCAACGGCAGGCTGGTGATGAGGGCCTGCTCGTCGGGGGTGAACGTCGGGCGCCCGCCGAAGGTGACGAGGTCGAAGTCCGCCGCAAGGCGCGCTGAGGCCGCATAGGCGCGCAAGGCCATGTCGAAGTTCTTGTAGCCGCCCCGGTGACCCACGTAGAGGAGATAGGGCCGATTGTGCGGAGACGTTTCGCCGGTTGGCGCGGGCGCGGCGAACAGGTCGGAACACGCGAGGTAGGTCACCGAGATTTTCTCGCGCGGAATGTTGAACAGGCGCACCAGGTCGTTCGCCGTGGAGTGCGAGATGCACAGCACGTGGTCCGCGGCCGCCACGCAGGCGGGCTTGCATCGAACGATGGGATCGGTGGGCGGAAAGTTGTCCGGGAACAGTTCGTGGATCATGTCGAACACCGTCAGCACCACCGGAACGCGAGAGCGTCGGACCGGCGGCGGGGAATAGTACGTGCGATGGATCAGCGACGGCGAACTGGCCCACGTCAGGGGTGGCGCGAGCACCGCATCGACCGCCCGGTATACGCGAGATTCACCGCGAAAACGCAGCGACACGCGCAGGGCCGTCTGCGGTACCGGACAGTCAGGCAGGTAGCCGTTGTAGTGCAGCGGCGCGATGACCCGCGCTCTGTAGCCCTCGGTGCGGTGGACGCGGGCCGCCAGCTCGCAGAAGTAGCGCGAGATGCCACCGAACTCCTGGGCGATGAAGGTCTGGTGGTCGTAAACGATGGTGTGCATGCAGATTTGCCTTGGTGCTCCGCGCGGATGGCCTGAAGGGGCGTCGAGTGAATGGCGTCAAGTCACCGGTCGTGGCCCGATTCGGCAGCACGGCACATCCGTGCCACGCACTCTTCGAGCGTGACGCTGGCCTGCCAGCCGAGCTTGTCGCGCGCCAGGCTGGGATCGGCAGCGCCGAAGCGGATGTCCGACGGCCGCAACAGCGTTGCATCATGGCGCACGTGATGGCGCCAATCCAGCCCGAAGTGGCTGAAGGCCAGGGCGACGAACTCCTCGAGCGACACGGTTCGGCCCGTGGCGATCACGCAATCGCCCGGCTCGGGTTGCTGCAGCATGCGCCACATGGCCTCCACGTATTCCGGGGCCCATCCCCAGTCGCGGTGGATATCCAGGTTGCCGATCGTCAGCGCATCCGCGGTGCCCTGCGCGATGCGGGCCGCTGAGCGCACGATCTTCTGGGTGACGAAGCGTTCCGGTCGCAGCGGCGACTCGTGGTTGAACAGGATGCCGGTGCTTGCATGCATGCCGTAGGCCTCGCGGTAGTTGGCCACGAGGTTGTGCGCACAGGCCTTGGCCACCGCGTACGGGCTGCGCGGCCGGAACGGCGTGGTCTCGCTGGCGCGCTGGGTACCTGTGTCGCCGAAGCACTCGCTGGAGCCGGCGCTGTAGAGCCGGATCGGCCGGTCGGCGAAGCGGATGGCTTCGAGCAGGTTCAGCGTTCCCATGGAGATGCTTTCGATCGTCTCCACGGGTTGCTCGAAGGACAGCCCGACCGAGGACTGTCCGGCCAGGTTGTAGATCTCGTCGGGTGCACTGAGCCGCAGCGTCTGCAGGACGCTGCGGAAGTCGTTCGGCGCCATCGACAGCAGTCGCACGCGCCCGGTCAGACCGAGCGATGCCAGGCCCGCGAAGCGTTGTGCGTTGGCGTCCCGCGAGGTGCCGAAGACCTGGTAGCCTTTGTCGAGCAGCAGCTGCGCAAGGTAGGCGCCGTCCTGTCCGCCCACGCCGCAGATCAGTGCTCGTCGTTCAGTGTGTTGCGTCATGGTTCCTGACGATTCGTGGAAGGGGCCGGTTCAGGCTGTCGGCGTCGGCTTCAGGCGCCGCCGCAGTTCGAGCGCGTGTTGCATCAGCGAGGCCGGCATCAGCAGCACGGGCACGAAGACACCCCAGAAGCGCGCCTCCCGCCAGCAGACGGGAAACGCGGCCAGAAAGCTTTTGAAGTAGACACCGCGCACCCGGCCCAGCTTGAAGCCGATGACACGGTTCACAAGCAGGTTGCGCAGCACCTTGCGCATCAGCAGCCGGTAGACCGGGCTCGCGCGGCCGAACACATCGCCGGCGGCATCGGAGAAGCCGATGATGTCGATCTGGAAGCGCTTGAAATGACCGGCGCTCAGGAAGGAGTCGTTGTCACTGCGGCAGCGCACGAGGGGCGCGGCCACCGCACCCCAGGTGCCGGCGTCGCGGATCATCGCGTACAGCACATACAGGTGCACGAGGCCGTTGTAGTACTTCTCGATGCCCGGTGCCTGCGCATGGCGGCTCCAGGCCTCCTTCCGGAAGACCTGGCCGGAGATGAAGCTCAGGTAGATGCCGAGGTCGTCGCATGCGTCCAGGGCCGAGCGGTGGACATGGACCCGCTCCGTGCGCGGCGTGAAGAGATCCATGTCGGGCAGGGCGCGTGTCATGCTCAGGTCGTACATCTGCCGGTTGACGCTGAAGCCGGGAAGTTCGGGGTGGCTCGCGATGGCCTGCAGAACCTCGGCCACTCCCCCCGGCGCCACCAGGTCGTCGCTCCCCATGAGCCAGGCGTAGCGGCCGGCCGCCAGCTCGACCGCCTTCAGGAAGTTGCGGTCGGCGCCGACGTTCGTGGCCGACCGCACGTAGCGGATCTGCGGGTGCCGCTGCGCCAGCTCCTGCATCAGCGCATCCGTGCCGTCGGTCGAGGCGTTGTCGCTCACGACGATCTCGACGCCGTCGACACCCTGGCCCAGGATGCTGTCGATCGTGTGGCGCAGCATATCGGCGCGGTTGTAGGTCGGGATGCAGATCGACAGGAGGTAGGGCATGGCGGGGCGAGGCGGGCGTATCAACGGGGTGTCCACATCCGGACCACGTGGCGCGGCAGCACCCACGAGACCGTCAGCAGGAAGGCGGTGATGAGCGCGATCACCATGCCGGCGACGCCGTAGCGTGGCGCGAGGACGACCTGCAGCGTCACGTTGATGGCGGCCTGGACGGGCACCCACTTCAGCAGCGGGCCGATGCGGCTCATGCTGGACAGCACGGTCGAAAAGGTGTCGGTCCAGATGCGCACCGAGAAATAGAGGCCCAGCAGCACGATCACCAGCGGACCCGCGGAGAGGGTGGTCCTGGGTGCCAGCAGGTCGAAGATCTGCCGTTCGAAGCACAGCACGCCGAGCGTGACCGCGAGCATGAAGCACGCTCCGCGTGCGAGGATCGCCTTCACCCGTGCGCGCACGGCCTGCCAGTCGTTTCGGGCGATGAGTTCGGTGAGAACGGGCCAGAACGCCAGCAGCACCGAGAAGTAGACGAAGAAGGCGGTGCCGAAGACCTTCATCGAGACGTTGTAGACCACGATGTCGGACGCTGGCAGGACCTGCGAGAGGACGATGTAGTCGACCTGCAGGACCACGGCCGCCATCACCGCCAGCCCGGTGAACTGCGCGGCGCGGCTCATCAGGATCCGGGTGTGGCCGCGGGTGAGGCGGCCGCCGCGCAGCCAGGCCCGGATGCCATGGGCCACGGCGAACGGCAGCGGCAGCAGCGCGGTGGGCGCGACGATGGCCACCAGGCACCACAGCAGCTGGTCGGCGGGCGCGGCGGCCGGCACGTGCTTCACGGCGATGAGTCCGATCACGGCGGCCAGCGCGGGCAGCACGTTGGCGAGATAGCCTTTCTGCACGGCGTACCAGACCTTGTAAACCAGCCCCCCGGCCACTGCCAGCAGCGAGAGCTGGCCGAACACGCGGAAGGACGCGGCCCGCGCCGCGTCGTCCAGGCCGGGGATGTTCTTGAGCAGCAGCGGCCCGAGGATGGGGCTGATGAGCGACTGCAGCACCATCAGGCCCAGCAGCAGCGCGAGCGCCAGCAGCAGGCCGGTCCAGACCAGGCCGTCCGAGGACTCGGACCTGGCGCGACGCTCGGCGATGTGGTTCTGCAGGCTGTTGCCGATGCCGCCGTCCGCCAGCGCATACCACCCCGCAAGGCCGGTCAGCAGCGCCATGCCGGCATAGAGATCGATGCCGATGCGGTCGATGATGACGCGGATGACGGCAATCTGGATCACGGCCGTGACCACCTTGCCGGCCCAGGCCGACAGGACCACCCAGTGATGCGGACGCAGCTTCATTGCGACGTCCCCGACAGACTGGCGGCCGCCGTGCGCAGCAGCCCGTCCTCCAGCGCCGTGGCTGGCTGCCATCCGAGTGCGGCGAGCCGGCGGGTGTCGGCGGCCGAGGCCATGATCTCGCCCGGGCGATGGGGCAGGGCACCGAAGTTCAGGTGCGAGGATGAGGCCGTCAGCCGATGCGCGGTTTCCACGAACCGGCGCAGCGGGATGGCGCTGCCGGTGCCGACCTGGTACTCGGTGACACCGGCCGGCAGGCGCAGCCCTTCGCCCAGCACGCAGGCATAGGCGCGGGCGACGTCCTCGACGTGGATGAAGTCGCGCAGCTGGTCGCCCGCGGTCAGCTCGATCTGCGGCTGCCCGCGTTGCAGCCTGGCGATGAGGTCGGGCACGAACTTGCGCGGACCGTCGCCTTCGCCGTAGACGTGCTCGAGTCGCAGGCTGGAATAGCGCAGCTGCGGATCGGTGGCGCAGGCGAGTTGTGCCCACTCGAGCAGCTCGCGCTTGGATCGGATGTAGGCCTGCAGGTGCGGGTAGCTGAACTGCGGTTTGCCGAAGAAGGTGTCGGTGCTGATGAACTGCGTGCAGCCCGCGGTGCGGCACAGGTCGAGCAGGCGGGCAGGCAGGAACAGATTGCTCTCCACGACCTCGGCCAGCCGGCCGTCGTGTCCATAGGCCGTCGCAAGATGGACCACCGCCTGCAGCGGGCCGGCACCGGTCGCGCCGGCGAGTTCGGAGGGCCGCAGCCAGAACTCGCACGCATCGCCTGCCGCGGGCCGCTCGGCGCTTTCGCGCAACAGCCCGGCGACGCGATGCCCCCCGTCGCGCAGGCAGCGCGCGACGTGCCGCCCGACAAAGCCGGCAGCACCCGTCAGCAGGATCCACGGGGACGCGTGATCACCCATGCGTCAGAAGCCGATGCCCAAGAACTCTTCGAGCCGCGCCACCACGTGGTCCAGGTGCTCGGTCGTCAGCCCGGGATACACGCCGAGCCAGAAGGTCTGGTGCATCACGATGTCGGTGTTGACCAGTTCGCCGCTGACGCGGAAGTTGCGCCCCAGCATGTACGGCTGGCGCGTCAGGTTGCCGGCGAACAGTAGCCGCGTGCCGATCTTGTGCTGGTCCAGGTAGGCCAGCAGGTCGACCCGCTTGATGCCGGACTCCGGCCGCAACACGAGCGGAAAGCCGAACCACGACGGATTCGCCTTCGGCGTCGCCTGCGGCATGTGGAAGAACTCGGCGCAGGACTGCAGCTTCTCGTGAAGGTAGGCGAAGTTTTCGCGGCGCGCGCGGATGAAGTCGTCCAGCCGGTCCATCTGCGCCAGTGCGCAGGCAGCCTGCATGTCGGAGATCTTCAGGTTGTAGCCGAGGTGCGAGTAGATGTACTTGTGGTCGTAGCCTTCCGGCAACTCGCCGAGCTTCCAGCAGAAGCGCTTGTTGCAGGTGTTGTCCTTGCCCGGGGCGCAATAGCAGTCGCGGCCCCAGTCACGGAACGACTCGGCGATGAGTTTCAGTTCGGCGTTGTTGGTGAACACCGCGCCGCCCTCGCCCATGGTGATGTGGTGCGCCGGGTAGAAACTGAGGGTCCCGATGTCGCCGAAGGTGCCGACCAGGCGCCCGTCGTAGGTGGCCCCCAGCGCGTCGCAGCAGTCTTCCACCAGCCAGAGGCCGTGCTTCTTGCTCAGCGCCGTCACCGCGTCCAGGTTGAACGGGTTGCCCAGCGAGTGGGCGAGCATGATGGCCTTCGTCTTCGGGGTGATCGCCGCCTCGATCTTGTCGGCATCGATGTTGTGGGTGGCCAGGTCCACGTCCACGAACACCGGCACGGCGCCGAACTGCAGGATCGGGTTGACGGTGGTCGGAAAGCCCGCGGCGACGCCGATAACTTCGTCGCCCGGGCGGATGGCCCGTTCGCCCAGGCGCGACGAGGTGAGCGTCGAGAACGCGACCAGGTTGGCTGAGGAGCCCGAGTTGACGGTGATCAGGTGCTTGACGCCCAGGAACCGCGCGAGCCGCTCCTCGAATGCCGCGTTGAAGCGTCCGGTGGTCAGCCAGCCGTCGAGGGAGGCCTCGACCATCAACTGCAACTCCTTCGCGCCGATGACCTTGCCCGATACCGGAACAGGCGACTGGCCCGGCACGAAGGGCCGGGGCGCCAGCGCCAGATCGGCGTACTGCTGGACCAGCTCGGCGATCTGCGCGCGCAGGGCCGCACCCGGCTGAGCCGGGGCCGGGACGACGGCGGGGATGATGGGGATGCTGCTCATGCGGATTCCTTGTCGGTCGAAGTCGTGTGCTGCCGGATCTGTGCGAGGCAGAGCGCCTGCATGTCCTGGTGATCGCGCCAGGCGTGGTGCCATTGCGTGATGCGCGTGAGCGCTGTGTCCAGGGGCCAGCGCGGCCGCCAGCCCAGGCGGCTGCGAGCCTTGGAGATGTCGAGCTTGAGGTAGTGCGCCTCGTGCGGGTGCGAGCCGCCATCGAGGCGCCAGCCGGCGCCCTGTCCCCATTCGCGGGCCATGCGCTCGACGATCCACTGCACCGGACGCGCGTCCTCGTCGCGCGGGCCGAAGTTCCATGCCTCGGCGAACGACTGGCCGTCGTGCCAGAGTCGCTCGGCCAGCACCAGGTAGCCCGACAGCGGCTCCAGCACATGCTGCCAGGGGCGGATCGAATGCGGGTTGCGAATGACGACCGGTTCGTTGCGTTCGAAGGCGCGCAGGATGTCGGGCACCAGCCGGTCGGCGGCCCAGTCGCCGCCGCCGATCACGTTGCCGGCGCGGGCGGATGCGAGCGCGATGCCGCCATCGCGGAAGAACGAGCGGCGATAGGCTGAGGTCACGAGCTCGGCGCAGCCCTTGCTGTTGCTGTACGGATCGTGACCCCCCATGGGCTCGTCCTCCCGGTACCCCCAGGGCCACTCTCGGTTTTCGTAGCACTTGTCAGTGGTCACGCTGACGACCGCGCGCACGGTGCCGACGTGACGTGCCGCCTCCAGCACGTGCACGGTGCCCATCACGTTCGTCGCGTAGGTTGCCACCGGGTCGGTGTACGAATGGCGCACCAGCGGCTGCGCCGCCATGTGGATGACGATCTCCGGCCTGGAGGCTGCCATGCAGGCGCGCACTGCGTCGGCGTTGCGAATGTCCGCGAGCGTGCTTTCCATGCCGGCGCCGATGCCGGCTTCGGCGTAGAGGTTGGGTGTCGTCGGCGCTTCCAGAGCCAAGCCGTGCAGCTGCGCGCCCAGCGATTGCAACCACAGGCTCAGCCAGCCGCCCTTGAAGCCGGTGTGCCCCGTGAGCAGCACACGTTTGCCCTGCCAGAAGGCGGGTGTGACGCCGGCGTCCGGCACAGCGGCCGCGTACGTGCCGCTCATTCCCACGCCTTCCACGGCGCGCAGCCCGAGGCCCACAGCTCTTCCAGGTGGTGCTTGTCACGCAGCGTGTCCATTGGCTGCCAGAACCCGGTGTGCTCGTAGGCCATCAGCTGCTGGTCGGCGGCCAGCCGCATCAGCGGCTCCTGCTCCCAGATCGTCGTGTCATCCTTGACGTAGTCGAGCACCGACGGCTTCAACACGAAGAATCCGCCGTTGATCATGGCGCCGTCGCCCTGGGGCTTCTCCTTGAAATTGAGCACCTGCCGGTCACGGATCTCGAGCGCACCGAAACGGCCCGGCGGGTAGGTGGCCGTCAGCGTGGCAGCCTTGCCGTGGGCCTGGTGAAAAGCGATGCTGGCACGGATGTCGATGTCGCCGACACCGTCGCCATACGTGAAGCAGAAGGCCTCCTCGTCGCGCACGAAGCGGGCGACGCGTAGCAGCCGCCCGCCGGTCATCGAGTCGTCGCCGGTGTCCACCAGCGTCACCTTCCAGGGCTCGGCGCGCTTCTGGTGTACTTCCATCGTGTTGCTGCGCATGTCGAAGGTGACGTCGGACATGTGCAGGAAGTAGTTCGCGAAGTACTCCTTGATGACGTAGCCCTTGTAGCCGCAGCAGATCACGAAGTCGTTGACGCCGTGGTGGGCATACATCTTCAGGATGTGCCACAGGATCGGCTTGCCGCCGATCTCGACCATGGGCTTGGGCCGCGTGGCGGTTTCTTCGCTGAGGCGGGTGCCGAGGCCTCCGGCCAGGATCACAGCTTTCATGTCTTTCCTCTGATCAGGCCGACGCGGAACAGACGAACGCGTCGGAATGGAAGTGGTGTTCGGCCAGGCCCGCAGCGAGCAGCTCGTGCCGGGCGCCGTGGATCATGGCCTCGGAGCCGCAGGCGTACACGACGGTGCGGCTCCAGTCATGGGGTTGTCCCAGCAGCGCCTGCTGGACATGGCCACGCGTGCCGGTCCAGCCGGAATCGGCGCGCGACAGCACCGGCGTGAACACCGGTGCCGAGGGATGCGCGGCGACATCCCAGTAGAGATCGTGCGGGATCCGTCCACCCCACAGCACCGAAATGGACCGTGCACGGGCGCCGTCGGCACGGGCATCGCGAGCCAGGTCATCGAGCATGGCCTTCACCGGCGCAATGCCTGTCCCGGTGGCGAGGAAGACGATGTCGACGCCGTCGATCTCTCGCAGGAAGAATGTGCCAAGCGGGCCATGCAGGCGCAGCAGGTCGTTCGGCTTCGCCTGGCCGAACCAGTAGGCGCTCATCGTGCCGCCGGGCACTTCCCGGATGTGCAGCTCGAGTTGCTTCTCGGGTCCGGGCAGGTTGGCGATGGAGTAGCTGCGGCGGATGCCGCCGTGCCCGATCACGTCGACGTACTGGCCCGGCAGGAAATCGAACGCCGTGGTGGGTGGCAGGCGCAGCATCACCTTGAGGACATCCGGCGCCAGGCGGTCGAGGGACTGGATGCGGCACGGTACGGTCCGAGCCTGCGGCAAGTGGATGTTGCCTAGATCCTCGATCTCCAGCCGGACATCGGTCTCGGCGGTCCGGACGCAGGTCAGGATCCAGCCGGCATCGCGCTCCTGCGCACTCAGCCCCAGCTCGTCGTGCAACGCGATGGTGCGGCCGGCGCTGACCCGGCTCCTGCACGAGCTGCAGCGTCCGGTGCGACAGCTGTAGGCCATCGCCACGTCGGCGCGCAGCGCTGCACCCAGCAGCGATTCGCCGGGATCCGCCCGAAAGGTCTTGCCGCTGGATGTGTGGACGAGAGACATGGCGCACTGAAGGAAAGCCGGGGGAGAAACCGCGGTCACTCGTGGTGGTCGTAGGCCTGGAAGCCCGCAAGCTTGACGAGGCTGTCGCGGCGCGCGCTGGCGTAGTCGGCCTCGACCATTTCCTTGACCAGCTCGGGCAGCGTCGTGCGGGGAACCCAGCCGAGCTTCGCCTTGGCCTTGCTGGGGTCGCCGAGCAAGGTTTCGACCTCGGTGGGTCGGTAGTACCGCGGGTCGACGCGCACGATCACGTCGCCGGGCTTGCACTTGACGGGCTCCTTGCCGGTGGCCGGCAGGACCTCGGCCACGACTCCGACCTCCTTCTCGCCCTCCCCTTCGAAGCGGATCCGGATGCCCAGCTCGCGCGCAGAAAACTCGACGAACTGTCGCACGCTGTACTGGACACCGGTCGCGATGACGAAGTCTTCCGGTTGTGCCTGCTGCAGCATCAGCCACTGCATCTCGACGTAGTCACGCGCGTGTCCCCAGTCACGCAGTGCGCTCATGTTGCCGAGATACAGGCAGTCCTGCAGGCCCAGCGCGATGCGGGCCATTGCTCGGGTGATCTTGCGCGTCACGAATGTCTCGCCGCGCAGCGGGCTCTCGTGGTTGAACAGCACGCCGTTGCAGGCATACATGCCGTAGGCCTCACGGTAGTTGACGGTGATCCAGTAGGCGTACAGCTTGGCCACCGCGTACGGGCTGCGCGGGTAGAACGGCGTGGTTTCCTTTTGTGGAATCTCCTGCACCAGGCCGTACAGCTCACTCGTGCTCGCCTGGTAGAAACGGGTCTTCTTCTCGAGGCCGAGGATGCGAATCGCCTCGAGGATGCGCAGCGTGCCGATGCCATCGGCGTTCGCGGTGTATTCGGGCGTTTCGAACGACACCGCGACATGGCTCATCGCAGCGAGGTTGTAGATCTCGTCCGGCTGTACTTGCTGGATGATGCGGATGAGATTGGTCGAATCGGTCAGATCGCCGTAGTGAAGCTTGAAGCGCTGGTGGTCGACGTGCGGATCCTGGTACAGGTGATCGATGCGGTCGGTGTTGAACAGCGAGGCGCGGCGCTTGATGCCATGGACCTCGTATCCCTTGGCGAGCAGCAGCTCGCTGAGGTAGGCGCCGTCCTGGCCGGTGACGCCGGTGATGAGGGCAACTTTGGGCTGGGTCATGGAAGGTCTTCTTTCAACAATGCGAGGGGGATGGGCTCAGGCGCGGCGGAATGGAGCACTGTCATAGGCCGCCCGGATGCCGTCGCGCAAGGAAGTGCTTGCGCGCCAGCCCAGTGCCGCCAGGCGACTGACGTCCAGCAGCTTGCGCGGGGTTCCGTCCGGCTTGCTGCTGTCGAAAACGATGCGGCCGTCGAACCCCACGATCTGCATCACGGTCTCGGCCAGCTCGCGAATGGTCACGTCCGTGCCGGTGCCGATGTTGACCATCGGGCCGTCGTAGCCGAGCTCCATCAGGTGCACGCAGGCGTCTGCCAGGTCGTCGACGTAGAGGAATTCGCGCCGCGGCGTTCCGGTTCCCCAGACGGTGTATTCCAGATCGCCGCGCAGTCGTGCTTCGTGAGCCTTGCGGATCAAGGCCGGCAGCACATGGCTGCTGGCCAGGTCGTAGTTGTCGTTCGGGCCATAGAGATTGGTCGGCATCGCGCAGACGTACTGGCGACCGTACTGCCGGTTGTAGCTCTCGGCGAGCTTGATCCCGGCGATCTTGGCGATCGCGTACGGCTCGTTCGTCGACTCCAGCGGTCCGGTCAGCAGGTATTCTTCGCGAATGGGCTGCGGGCAGTCGCGCGGGTAGATGCAGCTGGAGCCGAGGAACATCAGCCGCTGCACGCCGGCGCGGTGGGCGCCGTGGATCAGATTGGCTTCGATCTGCAGGTTCTCGTAGAGGAAGTCGGCACCGTACAGGGCATTCGCCTGGATGCCGCCGACCTTCGCCGCGGCGACGAACAGGTAGTCCGGCCGCGTCTGCTCCAGATAGGCGAAGACGGCACGCTGGTCCAGCAGGTCGACCTGCTGGCGCCCGACGGCCAGCACGTCGGTGTGACCGCGCGCCTGCAGCCGGCGCACGAGTGCCGAGCCGACCATGCCCGAGGCACCAGCGACAAGGATCTTGGTATTCAAGTTCATTTGGGAGGTTGCTCTGGGTTCTCTGCCGCGGGAGCGGGTGTGGCGAGCTCACGCCGCAAGGCCTGCAGTTCCGCGTGCAGCGCCTCGAACTCCTGCTCCTTGCGGCGCAGGAAGGCGGCCGTGAGCTGCAGCTTGGCCGCCATGCCGCGAGGGGTCAGGTAGTAGGCGTAGGCAAGTTTGTGATCATTGCGCCGGAAATTGTTGGCCTTCACCCAGCCCCGGTCGACCAGCGCGCGAAGGCAGTAGTTCAACTTGCCCAGGCTGACACCCAGCCGAGCCGCCAGGCTGCGCTGGCTGGCGGCAGGCTCGGCGTTGAGCTGGCGCAAGAGTTCGAGGTCGAAATCTTCCTGCGGCATGAACAGCTTGTTCAAGTGTTGAACGGGCCGCCATCATACCCGCAAGGGGCGCGACGCCCGGTGCTGCCTGGGTGGCGGCGCAGCCGGGTGTCACAGCCGTGCCACAATCAAAAGCTGAGTCGCAAATCATGCCTGCCCGTTCGGGGCCAACTTCACGCGGATCCAGTCGGGCTGCGCCACACGAGGTCTCCATGCCTTTACTTCCCGTGCTCGCAGCCTTGGCCTTGCTGGCGCCGGCCCCGGCGTGGGCCTATGTCGACCCCGGTACCGGGCTGGTGCTCTGGCAAGGCCTGATCGCGCTGGTCGGTGCCGGCCTGCTTTTCATCCGCCATCCGATCCAAGGGTTCAGGAGGCTGTGGGCCTATCTGGCCCGCCTGGCCAAGACGAAGCGATGAGGGATCCGGAAGGGGCGATCCGCTTCGAGGCAGCACAACTCGTCCGGACCGTGAACAGGCCGCTCGACGCGGGCCATTTCCTGCACTCGCCGTTGGCGCGCCGATGGTGTGACGATGGACGGCTCGTGGCCTACCAGGTGACGCAGCCCGATACGGTCGTCTCGCCGAGGCTGCCCTTCGTTTCCCACCCTCATGAATGGTGTGACGCGCAACTTCACGGCGCCGCGCAGCTCACCTTGCAGCTTCAGAAGGAAGCGGTCGACGCGGGCTTCGATCTGAAGGATGCCTCGGCGTGGAACGTTCTGTATTCGGGCACGCAGCCGGTGTTCTGCGACCTGTTGTCCTTCACGCCCTTGCGTGAGAGGAACTGGTGGGCCCTCGGCCAGTACGCGCGTCATTTCGTGTTGCCCTTGCTCCTGTCCCGACACCGGGGCTTGAAGGCGCACCGCGCATTCGCGGCCTGGCGCGATGGCGTGCCACCCGATGCGGCACGCGACATGATGGGCTGGACTCGCTACCTCGGTCGACATTGGCTTCTGATGGCACGGGCACCGGCTCCTGGAGCGGCTGCCGATGGCCCGGGACGCATCGCGGAGCCGGCTGATCCTGCGGCCATTGCAAGGTTCCGGAGATCGCTGCATGCGACCGTTGAATGGTGGCTCGGCGGGGTGGCCCCGCCCGAACCGCGGCGGCGCAAGGGAGCCTGGGGCGACTACACGCAGGACCGCGGGCACTACGGGGGCGACAGCCTGCAACGCAAGCGTTCGCAGCTTGCGCAATGGCTGGCGGAGATCCGGCCGGGCTGGGTGGCCGATCTCGGCTGCAACACCGGCGAGTTTTCTCGCATGGCGCTGGCGCAGGGTGCCCAGGTGATCGCCATCGATGGGGACCACGATTGCGTGCAGGCGCTGTTCCGGTCGCCCTCGGGACCGGGCCTGCACCCCGTGGTTGCGGCGCTGGACGACATGAAAGGCGGATCGGGATGGCTGGGGGAGGAACACTCGGGCCTGGCCGCGCGCCTGGAGCAATCCGCAGACCTGGTGCTGATGCTGGCACTCGTGCATCACTTGGCGGTCGCGGCGTCCATCCCGATCGAGGTCGTGGCGCAGATGGCACGGCGCCTGTCGCGTCGCTGGCTGGTTGTCGAATGGATCGGGCCCGAGGACCCGCAGATGAAATTGCTTTGCGCCCAGCGCCAGCGTGACCCGCATGAGTTCAGCATCGACAGGCAGAAGGCGGCTTTCCTGAAGGCCGGCTTTCAGCTGTGCGCCGAGGTCAACCTCGGTCCCGCCCACCGCACGCTGGCCCTGATGAGGACGCCGGCCTGATGCACCCTTGGAGCAGCCGGCCGGGCGCCAACCTGCTGGCCGCGGCAGCGCTTCTCGGTGCGGCTGGGCTGGAGCTCGGCATGCGCGAGCACTTCCACCAACTGTCGGCTGAAGCGCTGCGCATTGCGGGCCTGATGGGCTGCAGCGTGGCGCTGGCTTGCCTGTGGGTGTCGATGCGCTTCGCGCTGCCGGCCCGCTGGCTCGAACGTGGGCAGCGCCTGGTGGTGGTGGGCGCGGCCTGTGTCTCGCTCTATTTCCTGGCCTGGTCCGATGTACGCAGCGCATTCGGAGACGCAACGCTCGCGCGGACCGTCCTGGGGCAGGGCGTCGGAGTGGCTTGCGTCGTGTCGCTGCTGCTCCTGTCTGGACTTCCCCAGACGTCCTGGAGCCGCTGCCGCTGGGCCCTGGTGCTGGGTTGCATGCTGTTCGTGGCGAGTCAGCAGATGGTGGGCCAGTTCGTCGCCCGACCCCACGCCTGGCCGCCCGTTGCCGAAGCCAGGGCCGAAAAGCCGGGTCGGTCAGCGCAGATCTACCTGCTGCTCGACGAACTCAATGCGGGGGCGGCCGCCCCTTTTGTCGAGGTCTTGCGCGAGGCAGGCCTGCCGGTGAAATTCAAGTCCGTGCAGCCGGTCGCCCACGCGACGGCGCAGGTCGTCCCGCAGTTGTTCGCCGGACAGCCCTTCGGGCAGGCCAAGCCTTGCGGCTGGACCACGGTCTGCAGCGATTCCGCGGCGCTGGATTTCTCGATGATCTCCGCCACCCGCCCGGACGTCGACGTGATCGGCTTCTACATGCCCTACTGCGCCATGCGGGGGCTGCGCTACTGTGCCCGGCTGTCACCCGTCTCTGCCGTCTTGGACCCGGCTCGGTGGCGCTGCGGTTTCGCACGCCGGCTGGGCCTGGGCAGCGATGCCGCCCAGGCGCAATGCGCAACCTTGCACGTCGACCGCTGGCAGGGCTTCGTGTCGGAACTCGAGCAGGCGATCTGGCGGGCTCCGCTGTGGAGCCGCGGCGGAATGATGTATGCGCACGTGCCCCTGCCCCATCCACCCGGTTCGACGGTTGGTGGCCCCCTCGCGGTGCACTACCGCGAGAACGTCGGGCGGGCTGTCAAGCTGGTGCGGGGCATGGTGGACCGCGCCCGTCGGTCAGGGTTCGACCGGCTGACCATCGTCATCTTCTCAGACCACCCGCTGCGGCCCTGGGTCTGGTGTTCCAACGCGCTCTACGCCACGAACGGATGTCCGCCTCCGCGGGACCTGCTCGACGAGCGGGTTCCGGTCATCGTGGCAGGGGACTCCCTGCCCTCGCTGGACGGGATGGAGAACAACGGCGGGATCTTTTCGCTGCTGGTGAACCCGCCCTGAACCGAGCCATTCTCACCAGGAGGCTGAGCAGGCAGCCTGGGTTCTCGGGGCGGACCTGCCTCTCAGGCCTCCACACGCAGGCGCCGCGCGGCCGCCAGCCGCACCGCATGCCACCGCATGGTCCGCTCGATCGCCGTCTCCACATCGATGACCACCCGGGTGCCGAGCGCCTTCGCCGTGTGGCCGAGGTCGGGGAAGAAGTCGTGGCTGCGGCCGTCGTCCTTCTGGTGGCTGCGCAGCAGGATCTGCGGCGACGGGGTCGTGCGTGCGCCGACCCGACCCGCGCCGCGGCATCGGCATGGCTCAGCGGCTCGTCGCCGCCCAGGTTGTAGGCGGCTCCGTCCTGGCCCGACAGGCAGGCCTGCAGCAGCCAGGCCGCGACGTCGCTGCCGTACAGGTAGCTGCGTCGGCTGGTGCCTTCGCCATGGACGCGGATCTCGCGGCCCGACAGCGCGTCGCGGATGAAATTGTTCATCGCCCAGGGCTCGAGCATGGCCTTGACCGGTGCGATGCCGGTGCCGGTGGCCAGGAAGACCAGGCGCATCCCCTCGGTCTCGCGGACGAAGAAGGTGCCCAGCGGGCCATGCAGGCGCAGCAGGTCGTTGGTGCAGGCCTGCCCGAACCAGTACTCGCTCATCACGCCGCCCGGGACCTGGCGGACGTGCAGTTCGAGCGGCATGGCCTCGGCCCGGGCCGAGGCGAGCGAGTAGCTGCGCCGCACGCCGCCGTGGCCGATCACGTCGATGTACTGGCCGGCGACGAACGTGAAGGTGCTGGCAGGCGGCAGGCGCAATGTCGCCCGCACCACGTCGGGCGACACGCGCTGGATCGACTGCAACCGGCACGGCCAGGTGCGGGCTGCCGCGAGGTGGACATCGCCCAGGTCTTCGACCGCCAGTGCGATGTCGCTGGTGGCGGTGCGCACGCAGGTGAGGATGCTTCCGGCCGCGCGCTCTTCGTCGCTCAACTCCATCTCGGCATGCAGCAGCGAGGTGTCGCCCGACACGAGGCCGGCATCGAGCACGGACTCGCCGCCATGCGTTTCGAAGGTCTTGCCGGTGGAGAGGTGGACAACGGGCATCGGGTAGCCGACGGCGTTGCGGGATGTGGATGGGCCTGACAGTCTACGATCGGGAAACCGCTGATCAGCCCTGAAATCGCCCTGATCTGGCACCAAAACCATTGGACGCAGGCGGTCCGAACGGCACGGAGGATAATCCGGGGATGATCTCTTCCCCCACGGACATGTCCGTCACCGAATCCTCCCCCGGCTCTACCGACGCTTCGGTCCCCCCGCCCGTGGTGGAATTCGCTTCCCTCGGCCTGGCGCCCGTGCTGCAAAAAGCCGTCGCCGAGTCCGGCTACACGCAGTGCACGCCGATCCAGGCCAAGGCGATCCCGATCGTGCTGGCCGGCCGTGACGTGATGGGCGCCGCGCAGACCGGCACCGGCAAGACGGCCGCCTTCTCGCTGCCGCTGCTGCACAAGATGCTGCGCCACGAGAACGCCAGCATGTCGCCGGCTCGCCACCCGGTGCGGGCACTCGTGCTGGCCCCCACGCGCGAACTGGCCGACCAGGTCGCGAAGAACATCAAGACCTATTCCAAGCACACCAAGCTGCGCGCGGCCGTCGTCTTCGGCGGCATCGACATGAAGCCGCAGACGCTCGAGCTGAAGGCCGGGGTCGAGGTGCTGATCGCCACCCCGGGCCGCCTGCTCGACCACATCGAGGCGAAGAACGCGGTGCTGAACCAGGTCGAGTACGTCGTGCTCGACGAGGCCGATCGCATGCTGGACATCGGCTTCCTGCCCGACCTGCAGCGCATCCTGAGCTACCTGCCGAAGCAGCGCCAGACGCTGCTGTTCTCGGCCACCTTCTCGACCGAGATCAAGAAGCTGGCCGAAAGCTACCTGCAGGATCCGATCCTTGTCGAAGTGGCGCGGCCGAACGCGACGGCGACGAACGTGGAGCAGCGCTTCTACAGCGTGTCGTCAGACGACAAGCGCGCCGCCATCCGCAAGATCCTGATCGAGCGCGCGCTGAAGCAGGCCATCGTGTTCGTCAACTCCAAGCTCGGCTGTGCCCGCCTCGCTCGCTCGCTCGAGCGCGAAGGCCTCAAGACCAACGCGTTGCATGGCGACAAGTCGCAGGACGAGCGCCTGAAGGCCCTCGAAGCGTTCAAGCGCGGCGAGGTCGACGTGCTGGTCTGCACCGACGTGGCCGCGCGCGGCCTGGACATCGCCGACCTGCCGGCGGTCTTCAATTTCGACGTGCCGTTCAATGCCGAGGACTATGTCCACCGCATCGGCCGCACCGGGCGCGCTGGGGCCTCGGGCCTGGCGGTCACGCTGGTCACCCGCGACGATGCCCGGCTGGTGTCCGACATCGAGAAGCTGATCAAGAAGAAGATCGAGCTCGAGCCGCTCGAACTGGACGAGGCGCGACCGCGCATGTCGGACCGCACCGAGCGGCCGCGCCGCAGCTGGGACGATGCGCCGGCGGAATCCCGCGAGGCACGCGAACCCCGCGAGCCACGCGAACCCGGCGAGTCCCGCCCGCAACGCAGCTACGCCCCGCCGCGGCCGCCGGCCGATCCGTTCTTCGACAAGCCCTACGAGCCGAGCGCCACCACCGAGGCGGCCTGGGAAAGCAAGGCCGCAGCCGCTCCGTCGACGAGCCGCCTGTCGCCCAACATCAAGCCGAAGAAGAAGATCGCGGCGCTGTTCGGCGCCAAGGTCACGCCGCCGCAGGCCTGACAGCTCGGCAGGCCTGACGGGGCCGCTCAGCCCGCCAGCAGCGAGAACACGGCCGGCACGTCGTTCGGCAGCTCGGCCGGCTGGCTGCGCCAGCGGGCCACCGTGTCGCAGCGGGTCCAGGCGCCTGCGAGCGTCAGCCCGCAGCTCACCGACAAGCGGGTGTCCGGGTTCAGCGTGGCGAGCAGCGCCGCCAGCAGCGATGCGTTCCGATACGGCGTCTCGATCATCAGCTGGGTCTGCCGGAACTTGCGCGACAGCGATTCCAGCTCACGCAGGCGGCCTGCACGCTGCGCTGCATCGACCGGCACGTAACCGACGAACGCGAAGCTTTGCCCGTTCAGGCCGCTGGCGCCCAGCGCCATCAGCAGCGAGCTGGGGCCGGACAGCGGCACGACCCGGATCGACATCGCATGCGCGGCGCGCACCAGGTCCGAGCCCGGATCCGCAATCGCCGGCAAACCGGCCTCGGAGATCAGCCCGATGTCGTGCCCGGCCGATACCGGCGCCAGCAGGGGCTTGAGGTCGGGCGGCGCGCCGGCCTCGCGGCCCTTCGGCGGCCGGGGCAGCTCGACGATCGAGATCTCCTGCAGCGGCCGCGCAAGCGGCTGGACGGCGTCGACCCGCTTCAGGAATGCGCGCGTCGTCTTCGCGTTCTCGGCGACCCAGTGGCCCAGGCCCGCGGCGGTGCGCAAGACGCCGGCGGGCAGCACCTCGCGCAGGTCGCTGTCGGTCGAGACGCCGAAATCCAGCGTGTTCGGCACCAGGAAGAGCTGGCCGGAGGTCGTCATCGATCAGGGGGCGAGCGGGTCGATGCCGGCCTGCCGCAGCAGTTCGGCGGTGCGGATCAGCGGCAGGCCGATCAGCGCGGTCGGGTCATCGGATTCGATTGCGGTCAACAGAATGATGCCCAGGCCTTCCGATTTGGCGCTGCCGGCGCAGTCGTAAGGCTGCTCGGCGCGCAGGTAGCGTTCGATCTCGTTGTCGGACAGGTCCCGAAAGCGCACCCGCACCGGCACCAGCACCGAGGCTTCGAAGCCGGCCTGCCGGTGCACGACGGCGACGGCGGTCTGGAACACGACGGCCTTGCCGCGCATCGAGCGCAGCTGCGCGACGGCGCGCGCGTGGTCTCCGGGCTTGCCGACCGGCGTGCCTTCCAGGTCGGCCACCTGGTCGGAGCCGATCACCACCGCGTCCGGTGCGTGGGCTGCGACGGCGCGGGCCTTGGCCAGGGCCAGCCGCAGGGCCAGTGCGGCGGGTGTTTCGCCCGCCAGCGGCGTTTCATCGACCTCGGGCGAGCGAACCTCGAACGGCAGGCGCAGGCGCTCAAGGAGCTCTCGCCGGTAGCGCGAGGTCGAGCCGAGGATCAGCGGGGGGCGTGGGGTCATGCCGCGGATTCTCCCATCGCGCGCGCGCCCGTACACTGGAAGGATGAAGTCCCGAGTCACTGATCCCCGCCACCTGGATGCCGATGCGTTCGCCCAGGAATCCGTCCGGCTCGAAGGCCGCTGGTCGCAGGACGACCTGCTGCGCCTGAAGCAAAGCACCCTGCCTGAAAGTGGTGCCGAAATCGCCTGGACAGCCGAGGGCGAGCGCCGCGAAGGGCGCGCCGGCAGCGCCGAGACCTGGCTGCATCTGACAGCCGAGACCAGCGTGACCCTGCAATGCCAGCGCTGCCTGTCGCCGATGGCCGTGCCGTTGTCGATCGACAGTTCGATCCAGTTCGTGGCCGGTGAAGATGCAGCCGCGGCGCTGGACGCCGACAGCGAACACGACGTGCTGGCGTTGAGCCGCGACCTGGACCTGCTGACGCTCGTCGAGGATGAATTGCTGCTGGCGCTGCCCATCGTGCCGCGCCACGAGCAGTGCCCGCAGCCGCTGGCCGTGCCGGTCTCGCCGGAAGAGGAGGAGGCCGGGAAGGAGGCTCACCCGTTCGCGGCCCTGGCCGCCCTGAAGCGCGGCCACCTCCCCAATTGATCCGGGGCTGGGAGGCCATGCTAGAATCGCAGGCTTTTTCGTCAAAGCGTTGATTGCGTCCCCGGAGCCCTGGGGATTTCAGCGCACCCCGCCTGGCTCCTGCGAGTGTCAGGAGGCTCAAGGAGAATTTTCATGGCCGTTCAGCAAAACAAGAAGTCGCCTTCCAAGCGCGGCATGCACCGTTCGCACAATGCCCTGGTCACCCCGGGCACCGCGATCGAGCCGACCACGGGCGAATCGCACCTGCGTCACCACATCAGCCCCAACGGTTTCTACCGTGGGCGCAAGGTCCTGAAGACCAAGGCTGACGCCTGAGTCGGTTGTCGCGCACTTTCGCCGGACCCGCGCATTGCCGCGGCCAAGGCATGATGCGTGAACCCTGCGAGACCTTGCATCGACCCGGCCTGCGGACCGTCGCAGTGCCGGGTGTTTGTCTTTTGGGTGGCGATCGCTCCGGCGTTCGTTGCCTGAGTTCGCTGCTTCTGCTGCTGCACCCATGAACCCGATGTCGCCGCCCGCCGCGACCGATGTCATTCGCCTGTCCGTCGACTGCATGGGCGGCGATCACGGTCCCTCCGTCACGCTGCCGGCCTGCCGTGCCTTCCTGGCCGCCCACCCGCTGGCCGAGGTCGTGCTCGTCGGCCGCGCCGAGGCGCTTGCGCCGGCCACCGGCTGGGATCGCTGCCACGTGGTCGCGGCCACCGAGGTCGTCGAGATGGACGACGCGGTCGAGGTGGCGCTGCGCCGCAAGAAGGACTCTTCGCTGCGCGTGGCGTTGATGCAGCTGAAGTCCGGCGCCGACGGCCAGCCGCCGCGTGCACACGCCTGCGTGTCCGCCGGCAACACCGGCGCGTTGATGGCCGTCGCGCGCTACCTGCTGAAGACGCTCGAGGGCATCGATCGCCCGGCCATCGCCGCGGTGATGCCCAACCAGAAGGATGGCTACACGACCGTGCTCGATCTCGGCGCGAACGTGGACTGCAGCGCCGAGCACCTGCTGCAGTTCGCCGTGATGGGCAGCGCGCTGGTCGCGGCGGTCGACGGCAAGGAGAACCCGAGCGTCGGCCTGCTGAACATCGGCGAGGAAGTCATCAAGGGCAACGAGACGATCAAGCGCGCCGGCGAGCTGCTGCGCGCCGCGGCCGAAGGCGGCCACGTCAACTTCCACGGCAACGTCGAAGGCAACGACATCTTCAAGGGCACGACCGACATCGTCGTCTGCGACGGCTTCGTCGGCAACGTCGCGCTGAAGACCGCCGAAGGCCTCGCGTCGATGCTGTCGAGCTTCATCAAGCAGGAATTCACCCGCAACATCTTCACGAAGATGGCCGCGCTGGTGGCGCTGCCGGTGCTGAACCACTTCAAGCACCGTGTCGACCACCGCCGCTACAGCGGCGGCGCGCTGCTCGGCCTGCGTGGCCTGGTGTTCAAGGCGCACGGCTCGTCCGATGCCTATGCGTTCGAGCAGGCCTTGAATCGGGCTTATGATGCGGCCCGCAATCACTTGCTGGATCGGGTGCACGACCGGATTCGCGATTCGCTGCATGCCTTGCCCACCCCTGCAAGTGCAAGCGGTGCGTCGTCCGACGGTGCCGCCCTCGCTGCATGACCCAACCCTCTGCGACCCGCTATTCGCGCATCACCGGCACCGGCAGCTACCTGCCGCCGAAGCGCCTGACCAACGAAGCCCTGGCCGCCGAACTGGCTGCCAAGGGTGTCGAGACCTCCGATGAGTGGATCGTCGCGCGCACCGGCATCCGTGCCCGCCATTTCGCCGAAGCCGACGTGCCGTGCAGCGACCTGGCCCTGCCGGCCGCGCAGCGTGCGCTCGAGGCGGCCGGCGTCGCCGCATCGCAGATCGACCTGATCATCGTCGCGACCTCGACGCCCGACATGGTCTTCCCATCGACCGCCACCATCCTGCAGCGCAAGCTCGGCATTGCCGGCTGTCCCGCCTTCGACGTGCAGGCGGTGTGCTCCGGCTTCGTCTATGCGCTGACGGTGGCCGATTCGATGATTCGCACCGGCGCGGCCAGCAAAGCGCTGGTGGTCGGTGCCGAGATCTTCTCGCGCCTGCTCGACTTCAACGACCGCACCACCTGCGTGCTGTTCGGCGACGGCGCCGGCGCCGTGGTGCTGGAGGCGAGCGACACGCCCGGCATCCTCGCGAGCGAACTGCATGCGGATGGCCGCCATGTCGACATCCTCTGCACGCCCGGCTCGGTGTCTGGCGGCAAGATCACCGGCGACCCGCTGCTGAAGATGGACGGACCGGCGGTCTTCAAGCTCGCCGTCGGCGTGCTCGAGGACGTCGCGCGCTCGGTGCTCGCGAAGGCCGGTCGCACCGATGCCGACATCGACTGGCTGATCCCGCACCAGGCCAACATCCGCATCATGCAGGGCACGGCCAGGAAGCTGAAGCTGCCGCTGGACAAGCTGATCGCGACGGTGGACGAACACGGCAACACGTCCGCCGCCTCGATCCCGCTGGCACTCGATGTCGCGGTGCGCGCCGGCACGGTGAAGCGCGGCGACACCGTGATGCTCGAGGGCGTCGGTGGCGGGTTCACCTGGGGCGCGGTGCTGTTCGACTACTGAGCACACGCTCGGCAGCCCGTCCGCGATCTCTCTCTTCATCTGCGTTGCCGCGACTACAAGGCGCTGACATGACTCCGTTCGCATTCGTCTTTCCTGGCCAGGGCTCGCAAGCCGTCGGCATGCTGGACGCCTGGGGCGGCCACGCGGCCGTGCGTGACACGCTGGCCGAAGCCTCGGCCGCGCTCGGCGTTGACGTGGGTCAGCTGATCCATGCCGGCCCGAAGGAAGCGCTCGACCTGACCGAGAACACCCAGCCGGTGATGCTGACCGCCGGCGTCGCCTGCCTGCGTGCGTGGCTCGCCGAAACCGGGCTGCAGCCCGCGGCCGTGGCCGGCCACTCGCTCGGCGAGTACGCCGCGCTGGTGGCGGCCGGCGTCATCAGCCTGTCCGATGCGTTGCCGCTGGTGCGCTTCCGGGCGCAGGCCATGCAGCAGGCGGTGCCGGTCGGTGCGGGCGGCATGGCTGCCATCCTCGGGCTCGATGCCGATGTCGTGCGCGCCGGTTGCGCCGAGGCTGCGGCGGCGTCCGGCGAGGTCGTCGAAGCGGCCAACTTCAACGACCCGAAGCAGACCGTGATCGCCGGCACCAAGGCCGGCGTCGAATTCGCGTGCAGCCTGCTGAAGGACAAGGGCGCCAAGCGCGCGTTGCAGCTGTCGGTGTCGGCGCCTTTCCATTCGAGCCTGATGCGCCCGGCCGCCGAGCAATTGAAGGCGAAGCTGGCCGGCGTCACGCTGAACGCGCCGCGCATCCCGCTCGTCAACAACATCGATGTCGCGGTGCAGGACGATCCGGCCGCCATCCGCGATGCGCTGGTGCGCCAGGCCTTCGGGCCGGTGCGCTGGGTCGAGGTGGTGCAGGCGATCCGCGCGCGCGGCATCCGCCACATCTTCGAGTGCGGGCCCGGCAAGGTGCTGGCCAGCACGATCCGCCGCATCGATGCCGATGCGGTCACGGCCGCGATCCATGATCCGGCCACGCTGCTGGAAGCGAAAGGTCTGTTGGCATGAGTGATCCAAAGAACGAGTCCTCGCTGGCAGGCCAGGTGGCGCTGGTGACCGGCGCCTCGCGCGGCATCGGCCGCGCCATCGCGCTGGCGCTGGCGGCGCAGGGCGCCAAGGTGATCGGCACCGCGACGACGCCGGCCGGTGCCGACGCGATCGGCGAGGCCCTGTCGGCCTTCGCCGGCAGCCGCGGCCTGTGCCTGAACGTCAACGACGGCCCCGGCGTCGAGGCGGCGGTCGATGCCATCGTCAAGGAGCACGGCGGCCTGCAGGTCCTCGTCAACAACGCCGGCATCACGCGCGACACCTTGTCGATGCGCATGAAGGACGACGACTGGGATGCGGTGATCGACACCAACCTGAAGGCGGTGTTCCGCATCAGCCGCGCCGTCATCCGCCCGATGATGAAGCAGCGTTTCGGCCGCATCATCAACATCACGTCGGTCGTCGGCTCGAGCGGCAACGCCGGCCAGGCCAACTACGCGGCATCGAAGGCCGGCGTCGCCGGCATGACGCGCGCGCTGGCACGCGAGCTCGGCAGCCGCGGCATCACCGTCAACTGCGTCGCGCCGGGCTTCATCCAGACCGACATGACGAGCGAGCTCTCCGAGCAGCAGACCGCCGGGCTGTTGGCACAGATCCCGCTGGGCCGGCTCGGCCAGGCCAGCGACATCGCGCATGCGGTGGCCTTCCTGGCGTCGGCCCAGGCCGGCTACATCACCGGCACGGAGTTGCATGTCAATGGCGGCATGTTCATGAATTGACGCCAACGACGCCGAACTGCGTCGAACGTGTCACCCCACAGACCGGAAGGCCCCGACCGGAACCTGGTTTGCAGCGTGTAGACCTGACTTAGAGTCGACACCCTGCAAGCCTTAGAATCTCGGGCTGTTTCAGCAAACCCTCCTGGAGGAGTCATGAGCGATATCGAAGCACGTGTGAAGAAAATCATCGCGGAACAACTGGGCGTTCCGGAAGCCGATGTGTCCAACGAGAAGGCTTTCGTGGCAGACCTGGGCGCTGATTCGCTCGACACCGTGGAACTGGTGATGGCCCTCGAAGACGAGTTCGGCATCGAGATCCCCGACGAGGAAGCCGAGAAGATCACCACCGTGCAGCTGGCGATCGACTACGCCGTCAAGCACCAGAAGGCCTGAGCCTTCGTTCCCAACTGAGCAGCATCGCATGAGCCGTCGCCGCGTCGTCATCACCGGGCTCGGCCTCATCAGTCCCGTGGGCAACACGGTGGCCGAGGGGTGGGCCAACATCGTGGCCGGGCGTTCCGGCATCGCGACCATCACCAAGTTCGATGCGTCGCCCTTTGCCTGTCATTTCGCAGGCGAGGTGAAGGGCTTCAAGGTGGAGGAGTACTTCCCCGCCAAGGAAGCCCGGCACATGGACACCTTCATCCACTACGGCCTAGCCGCGTCGATGCAGGCGGTGCGAGACGCCGGCCTGCCCACCGGCGACGCGCTGAGCGAGGAAGAGGCCGAGCGCATCGGCTGCCTCGTGGGCTCGGGCATCGGCGGCCTGCCGATGATCGAGGAAACCCATGCCGAGCTGGTCGACCGCGGTCCGCGC